>NZ_JBIKBQ010000040.1:0-29829 GCF_058122085.1 Luteolibacter sp.
GAGGCGGAAGCCGGCGATGGCGGCTTCCGCCGTGGGATCGAGGTAGTTGCGGAAGGTGGACAGTTGGTAATCCGGGTCGCCATAGGAGCCTCCGCGCATGCCGCGTGAGGAACCTGATACGACCGCGTCACTCCGCTTCCCGCGCCGGCGGGCCGGTCTCGAAGCGCATCAGGTCGGCGATGAAGGTGAGCGGGATGCTGCCGGTCTCGCCGTTGCGGTTTTTTGCTAGAACCAGCTCGGCCTTGCCCGCTTCCGCTTCGCGTTCCTCGTCGTTTTCCGCGTAGTAGGCGGTCCGATAGAGCAGGCCGACCATGTCGGCGTCCTGCTCGATGGAGCCGGACTCCCGGAGGTCGGACATCCGCGGCACGCCGAGGCTTTTGCCGGCGCGGCTTTCCGGCCCCCGGTTGAGCTGGGCGAGAATGCAGATCGGGATGCCGAGCTCTTTCGCAAGCCCTTTGATGCCGGCGGAGATTTCGGCGATTTCCCGCTCGCGCGAGCTCTCCGCCTGCTTGGTGCGGGATTTCATCAACTGGAGGTAGTCGATGGCGATGAACTGGATGTCCTCGTCGCGCTTCTTGCGGCGGGCTTTGGCGCGGAGCTCGTTGATGGAAATGCCCGGCGTGTCGTCGATGAACAGCTTGGCCGCGGAGGTTTCGACCGCGGCGCGCTGGATCCGCTGGAGGTCGCCCTTGGTCGGCGTGTAGCCGCGGGAGAGCTGGCTCATCGCGAATTTCGAGCGCGAGAAAACGAGGCGCTGCACCAGTTGGAAGGCGCTCATTTCGCAGGAGAAAACCATCGACGACTTGCCTTGGTCGAGGCAGACGTGCTCGACCATGTTCATCATGAACGAGGTCTTGCCCATCGACGGACGGGCGGCGACGACGAACATTTCCCCCGGCTTCAGGCCGCTGCTCATGCGGTCGAGCTCCTCGAAACCGGTGGAGATTCCCTGCGCGCCCTTTTCCCCTGCGATCAGCGCCTGAAACTGCTCGATGACCTCGTGCACCGACTGTTTGATGGTGGGCGCCTTGTTCGTTTCCGAGCCCTCGCGGATGGCGAGCATCTTCGCTTCCACCGTGTCTAGCAGAGCTTCGACCTCGTCCGGCGCGTCGTAAGCCTGGGCGATGGCTTCGTTGGAATTCTGGATGATCGAGCGCAGGACGAACTTGTCCTTCACGTGCTGGAGATGGTGGCGGAAATGCCCCGGACTCGGCGCGTAGGTGTAAAGATCCGTCAGCGACGACGGCCCGCCGACGCGGTCGAGGAGGCCGCGGTCCAACAGACGCTGCACCAGCGAGACGAGCTCGACCTCATTTCCCGCCTCGAACAGCTCGATCAGGAACGCGAACAAGGTCGAGTGCGACGGCAGATAGAAATGCTCCTGCGTGAGCTTCTCCTCGATGGCCACGCCGATGTATTCCTGCGGGTCCTGCAACATCGAGGACAACAGGCTTTTCTCCGGCCCGAGCGCGTGCGGCAGGGCGCGGGTGACGTCTTCCACCGCGGTCGCTCCTTGTTGGAGTTCTGCGGTCTTGCGGAAAGTGGGTGCGGGTTTGGTTTCGACGGCCATGAGCGGGCGGGACGATGAAACGCCCCGGACCGGATGGCAATCTTCCAGCGCGCTTGTGAAACGATTGTCAACAACCCCGGGCGATTTCCCGGAATTGGATTATGTTGCACCACCATGTCGATGTATCCCGAAAACCTGTTTTTCACCTCCGAATCCGTGACGGAGGGACATCCCGACAAATTCTGCGACCAGATCTCGGACGCGGTGCTCGACGAATGCCTGAGGCATGACCCGATGGCGCGCGTGGCCTGCGAATGCTACGTGACCATGGGCATGTTGATCGTCGGCGGCGAAATCAGCGGCAGCGGGCTTTTCGATGTGAGCCGGTTGGTGCGCGAGGTGGGCGACGAGATCGGTTACAACTCGCCGGAATACGGGTTCGACGTGAACACCGCGGCGATTTTGCGGACGATCCACGGCCAGTCGCCGGACATCAGCCGCGGCGTCATCCGGGAGAGCGGGCGGATCGGCGCGGGCGACCAGGGACTGATGTTCGGCTACGCTTGCACGCAGACGGAGGAATTCATGCCCGTGCCGATCCAGCTCGCCCACCGGCTGGCGCGGAAACTCGCGGATGTCCGCAAACAAAAATTACTGCCCTATCTCGGTCCTGACGGCAAAACCCAGGTGACCGTGGAATACCGCGGCGGCCAAGCCGTGCGCGTGGACCACGTGGTCATCGCCGCCTCGCACACCGCCGCCGTGACCACGCCCGACGGCAAGTTCACCAGCGAGCAAGCCAAGCAGGAAATCATCGCCCAAGTGGTGCGCCCGGTGGTCGGCCACCTGCTGGACGCGAAGACCAAGATCACGATCAATGGCACCGGAAAATTCCAAGTCAGCGGACCGCAGTGCGACACGGGCCTAACCGGACGCAAGATCGTCGCGGACACCTACGGCGGCTGGGCGACGCACGGCGGCGGCTCTTTCAGCGGCAAGGACGGCACGAAGGTCGATCGCTCGGCGGGCTACATGAGCCGTTATATCGCGAAGAACCTCGTGGCCGCCGGACTGGCGGACGAGTGTCTGTTGCAGCTCGGCTATTGCATCGGCCTGGTGGACCCGGTGTCGGTGATGGTGAGCACCGCGGGGACGGGAAAACTCCCGGATGATTCGCTGACGAAGTTGGTGCGGAAGGTCTTCCCGCTTTCGCCGAGGGGGATGATCGACCACTTAAAACTGCGGGAGCCCGTGTTCAGGAGCACCGCGTGTTACGGCCACTTCGGCCGCCCGGAATTCGCGTGGGAACGGTTGGACGCGACCGAGGAATTGCTGTCGCAGGCGAAGAAGCTTTGAGAAAACCCGCGTGGTTTGTGAGCGGAGATGCTTGGCAGCGGCGGGCGGGCGACCTGAGACTCCGCGCGGATGGCGAGCTGCGAACATTGTGGAACGGAATACCTGGCGAAGAGCGCGGCGACGCGCTTTTGCTGCAAGGGCTGTGAGTTCGTGGCGGACTTGATTTCCGAAAACGGCTTCGAGCAGTTTTACGATTTGAAACAGGGGCTGGCAGTGGCTCCTGTGCGGAGCCGGCCGTTCGAGGAGCACGACTTTTCCTGGCTGGCGGCGAAGGTGCTGGAGGCGGAGGAAAAGGCGGTGGCGGCGGGCGACGGCGCGCGGCTGGATCTGGCGTTGGAGGGGATTTCCTGCGTCGGCTGCGTGTGGCTGGTGGAGAAACTTTTCGCACGGCACGCGGGCAGCATCCGCGCGGCGGCAAGCCCGTCGAGCGGGCGGATCTATCTGGAATGGATGCCGGGCAGGTGCGAACTGGAGCCGTTTTTGCGCGAGCTCTGCCAGTTCGGCTATGTGGCGGCTCCGGCGGGCGCGGTGAGCGGCGACCATGAACGGCGGCGGTTGGCGGCGCGAATGGGGCTTTGCGGGGCTTTCGCGCTCAACACGATGGGATTCTCGGTGCCGGTCTATCTGGGAATGCCGGCGGATTTCGAGTTCGCGGAGTTGTTCAAGCTGATCGCATTTTTGTCGGCGACCTTGTCGATGTTAGTCGGCGGCGGGTATTTCATGGACCGGGCGTGGCGGGCGCTGCGGGCGGGCGCGCTGCACATCGACCTGCCGATCGCGCTGGGGCTGGTGGCGGCGTATGCGGGGTCGATCGCGGGCTGGGCGCTGAAGAAAGAGGGGCTGATGTATTTTGATTTCGTGTCGATCTTCGTGTTCCTGATGCTGGCCGGGCGGTATTTGCAGACGGCGGCGGTGGAGCGGAACCGGCGGCGACTGGTGCGCCAACAACCCGTGCCGGAAGCGGTGCCGCTGGCGGATGGCGTGGGCGCGCCGGTGGGGCGGGCGGAGATTTCGCCGGGGCTGAAATTCCTGCTAGGCCCGGGCCAGGCGCTGCCGGTGAGCGGATTGCTGGCGGCGGGCGAGGCGGATTTCTCGCTGGAATGGATTCACGGCGAGGCGGACCCGGTGCGCTATTCGGCGGGGGCGAGATTGCCTGCAGGCGCAATTTTACTGAGCCGTACTCCGGCGGCAGTGGAGGCGAGCGAGCGCTGGGAGGACTCGCTGATCGCAAAACTAACGGCACCGGCGGGCGGCGAGCGCGGGACGCCGGGGTTGGACAAGTTGCTGCGGGTCTATCTGAGCATCGTGCTGGTGGCGGGCGTGGCGGCGCTGGTTTTCTGGGGACAGCGCGGCGACTGGCTGACGGGCGTGCAGGCGATGATCTCGGTGTTCGTGGTTTCCTGCCCGTGCGCGCTGGGCGTGGCGATTCCGCTGGCGGACGATCTGGCGGCGGCGGCGATGGAGCGGCTCGGGGTTTTCACGAGGACGGCGACTTTGTGGTCGCGCTTGAGGCGGGTGAGGCGGGTGATTTTCGATAAAACAGGGACGCTGACCTTGGAGCGGCCGGTTTTGGAAAACCCGGAAGCCATCGCGGCGCTCGACGACGAGGCCGCGCTGGCCTTGGCGCGGATGACGCACGGCTCGCTCCATCCGATCGCCCGCTCGCTGCTCGAAGCGCTGGGCACGCGCGGCCAAAAGCTGCTGGCGGCGGGTGAAATGCCGGAAACCCACGAATTTCCCGGGCTCGGAGTTTCGATGAGCGGCTGGTCGTTGGGCAAAGCCGGCTGGTCGGGCGAGGGTCCGGTGGCGGCCGCGGCCGAGACGGCGGGGAGCGAATTGCGGCGGAATGGCGGACTGGTGGCGGCTTTTCATTTCAGCGAATCGCTGCGGCCCGGAGCCATCGCCATGCTGCGGCGGTTGGAGCGGCGCGGGCTCTCGCTGCACCTGCTTTCCGGCGACCACCCGCGTAAAGTGGCGAGCATGGCGCAGGCACTCGGCCTGCCGGAAAACCAGGCGCACGGCGGGCTTTCGCCGCTAGAAAAGGCCGCAGCGGTCATGGAAATGGACCGCCATGACACGCTTTACCTAGGCGACGGGGCGAACGATTCGCTCGCCTTCGACGCCTCGTTCGTCACCGGCACGCCGGTGGTGGACCGGAGTCTATTGGAGTCGAAAGCGGACTTTTACACGCTCGGCGCGGGGCTGGAATTCCTCCCCCGCCTGCTGGACACCGCCGCGGCGCGGGCGAATGCGGTGCGGACCGCCTTCGGTTTCGCACTGCTCTACAATCTGACGACCGTGGCGTTTTCCAGCGCCGGAAAAATGAGCCCGCTGCTCGCCGCGGTGCTGATGCCGATGAGCTCGATCGTGTCGATTTTGATCATCGCGACAATTTCCAGGGGTCGAAGCAGGAACAAAGGTTGAACTCTCAGGGAAATCTTCCTACCCTTGGCTAGATTTCCTCAAACGAGTCCATGCCAGCCAACTATTCAGCCCATCAGGAGTTCGAAACCACCTTGCTTCAACGGATCGCCAGTTCCGAGCGATTCAAGATTTATCAGGACGCGTTCCGCACGGCGACAGGGCTTCCGCTGCGGCTGGTTTCCGCGGATCCAGACAACTGGTGCCTCGACGACCAAGCCGTCAACCGGAGTCCGTTTTGCGAAGCTCTCAATCTTTGCAACAGCGCCTGCGGAGCCTGTCTGGAAACCAACCGACGCCTGATGCAAGAGGCGGAAGTCAGCGGGCCGACCACCTGTCATTGCTTCGCCGGCCTCTGCGCGACCGCGGTGCCCATCAAGATGGGGGCCTCGGTGATCGGCTTTTTGAAGACCGGGCAAGTCTTCAGCCAGACTCCGACCGAGGAACAATTCGAAGTCCTGCTCGGCGCGATCGGCCGCAAGACGCTGAACGCAAAAGCCCGCACCGCCCTGAAGACCGCCTACATGCAGACCCGCTTCGTCGAACCGCAACGCTACCAAAGCATGGTCACCTTGCTTGAAAGCTTCGGCGAGCAACTCAGCGAACACGCGGACTCCCTCACCATCATCGAGGAAGGCAGCGAACCCGCCGCCATCGCCAAGGCGCGCAAATACATCCACGAAAACCTCGATCAGCCCCTGCCGCTCGGCCAAGTCGCCCGCCAGGCGGGGCTCAGCGAATCACACTTCTGCCGGCTTTTCAAAGACTCCGCCGGCCTGACACTCACCGACTACGTCAACCGCTGCCGGATCGACTGGGCGAAGCGCGAGCTCCTCAAACCCGAATCGAGGATCTCGGAAATCGCGTTTCTCATCGGTTACCAGTCGCTTTCGCAATTCAACCGGAGCTTCGTCCGCATCGTCGGAACGTCGCCGACCCAGTATCGGAGGGAGCGTCTGGAGCGCGCCGCTTCGTGATGCCGGGTTTTGGTGGTTGCGGTCCGTGGCATAACCTTGCATTTTGAAGTGCGACGAAATCATGGAAGAACGTTATGAAATCCGCGGGAAAATCGGCCAGGGAGGACTGGGCGCGGTTTATCGGGGATATGACACCCGGATGAGTCGCGAAGTCGCGATCAAGCGGATTTCGGTGACCGCCGGAGATCCCGACCTGCTGGAGGAATCCACCCGCCAGCTGATCAAGGAGGCCGGCGCGCTCGCCTCGCTCCAACACCCCAACATCGTCACCGTTTATGACGTCGGCGCGGACGAAGACGGCCCCTACGTGGTGATGGAACTGATCAGCGGCAAAACCCTCGACGAACTCATCGAGCGAGCCCCGCTCACCTGGCCTGACTTTCGCGAACTCGCCCTCCAGACGCTGGAAGCCCTCATCGCCGCGCAGGAACTCGGCCTGATCCACAGCGACATCAAGCCCTCGAACTTGATGCTCACCTGGCTCCCGTCGGGGAAATTCCAGATGAAAATCGTGGATTTCGGCCTGGCCACCTTGACCCAATCCCAGTCGCTGGAAGACTTGCAGGAAATCGAAGCGGTGTTCGGCTCGATTTTTTTCATGGCACCCGAGCAGTTCGAGCGGGTTCCGCTCGACGCCCGGTCCGACATTTACGCGATGGGCTGCGTTTACTATCAGGCGCTGACCGGCAAATATCCGTTCAACGGGGAAACCGGTCACGACGTGATGGTAGCCCACCTCCATCACCGGGTCACTCCGCTTCAGGAAGTCCGCTCGGACATTCCGCTTTGGGTCTGTGACTGGATCATGTGGCTCATCAATCGAATTCCGGACGATCGCCCCGAATCGGCAAGAGACGCACTTCTGGTATTCTTAAAAAACGACAAGAATCCCAACCCCACGATGAGCCTCGGGACCGCCAAACCCGCGGTCCCGGCCGGTCCCCGCCCCCGCATGGCACCTCCCGCCGCCGACACCCAGCCGACCGCTCCCACCAAACGAGTCGTCACCAATCCGCGGATGGCGCCCGGCCATTTGACGCCCGTTAAAAAAGCCGCGCCCATTGAGCCCGAACCCGCTCCGGTCCCCGAGCCACCCCGAGTCATCACCGCACCCCAACCGCTGCTGCCGCCCGAGGGCTCGAAACCCAGTATTTACACTTCTTCACACGAAATTCCGAACGTCCTTCCACCGACGCCGACGTCCTCCCCGCATGTCCTCCCGCCACGACCCTACGTCCCCAACCACACGCCGAAAAGTTCCGGTAAAGGTCTGAAAATCACCATTGCGGCGGCTTCGCTCCTCGTCGTTGTCGTCGGTGGTTTGATCCTCGCCAACCGGATCAAACAAAGCAAAGCCAGCCAACGCTACGAAGTCATGCTCGTCGAGGCGGTCGCGGACGGGACCACCGAAATTCCGATGACCGGCGCGGAGTTCAACCATTTCCTCGAAGCGGTGGCCAATGCCGATACCGAGGAAAAGCAGAAAAACATCTTCAAAGCGCTCGCTCTGGCAAAAGCCAGTGACGGCAGCGACATCGACGCGAGCCTCACCGCGTTCGCCACCACCAGCACGCAAATCCTCCCCGAAGTCCGCGAGGCGATGATTCTCGAAGTGCTCGCGAAACGCGCCAACAGCTCGATGGCTCCCGCCTTGCTCGAATTCGCGCGGACCTCGCCGGACGTCCGCTCCGCCGTCGCCGCGATGCAAGTCCTGCGCACTGCCGCGGGCGACGCCCAGTTCGAGTCGTTGCTAACCGTCGTCCAATTCAGTCCCAAAGCCGAGCTCCGGACCGCCGCCGAGGAGGCCGCCACCGCCATCCTCAAGAAGAGCGGCAAGCGCGGCGACCTGGACAAGCTCATTGCCAAAGCGCTGGAAGCCACCTCCGAAAAAAGCACCCGAGAGCCGCTGCTCCGCTTGCAAGCCGTCGGGCGCTAACACCTGTGTTTCAGCGGGGTGAATACACCACCACCGGCCCCACGCCGGCACCCTGCACCCGCCGCAGCTTTTCAACGGCCTTCCGCAATGCGTCGGCCGCGGCCACCGCTTCCTCCATCGTGTTGAGCCGGGAAAAACTGATCCGCAAACTGCTTTTCGCCCGCGCCTCAGGGATGCCCATCGCGAGCTGCACGTGGGAAGGCCGCTGCTTGCCGGTCATGCAAGCGGACCCCGCGGAACAAGCGACTCCCGCTTCATCGAGAAGAATCAGCAAGCCCGCCGCATCACATTGGTCGAACGAAAGATGACTGGTGTTAGAAAGCCGGTGGGCGAGGTCGCCATTGACCGTGACACCGAAAATCTCCGCCAGCACCCTGGACTCGAACGCGTCGCGCATCGCTCCGACGGACTCCTTCGCGGCCCGCGCCAGCCATGCCGCCGCGGCTCCCATGCCCACGATGCCCGCCGTGTTCTCCGTGCCGCTGCGCCGCCCCGCCTCCTGCCCGCCACCGTGCAGAAGCGGCGCGAAGCGCAAACCCTCGCGCACAAAAAGCGCACCCACGCCCTTCGGCCCGTGAAATTTGTGTGCCGACAAGGAAAGCAGGTCCACGCCCAGATCCCGCACGTCCATCGGGATTTTCCCAGTCGCCTGGACCGCGTCCGAATGCACCGGCACTCCCCGCTCGCGGGCCAGCTCCGCGGCTTCGCGCAGCGGTTGGATGACCCCCGTTTCATTATTAGCCGCCATCAGCGAGACAAAAGCGGCTCCGTCCAAGGCCCTTGCGAACGCCGCCATTTCCAGACGTCCGCCGGAGTCCACGGGTGCCTGCACCCGGCTCCTCGTTAGAGTTTCCGCAAAGCGCAGCACCGCGCTGTGCTCGATGGCGGAAACCACCGCAGTCCCCTGCCCCGCCAAGCGATCCAGCGAGTGAAGCGCGGTGTTCACGCTCTCCGTGCCGCCGCCGGTGAAGACGATTTCCCCGGGCTCCGCGCCGATCAACTCCGCCACCTGCCCGCGGGCCTGGTCGATCGCCCGCCGCGCCAGTTTCGCCGCCGCATAGCTGCCGGATGGATTCGCAAACCCGTCCCGCAACCAGGGCAACATCGCCTCCAACACTTCCGGCGGAAGCGGCGTGGTCGCGTTGGCATCCAGATAAATCACGGCCGCAGCATCCTTCCGCGCGTCCCCGATATCAACCCGGAAAACCGCCATCCTCATAACCGTCCCGCCGCGCGGAACGAGGCGATCGCCTCGTTCGTCCGGCGAAGCAACTCGTCGCCCCAGGTCGCCGCATAACGCAACCACTCCATCGCGAATTCCCGGGTGTTCTGCCACGGCGAATCTCCCGCCACGCACAGCAAGCCGGCCAGGACCAGCAGGTTTGCCAGATAAATCACGGTCAGCGAGAGGAAGGTGCCGTTTTCCTTCAAGTCCGGCTGATCGCGCGGAATCATCCACAAGGTCCAGACCATGTGGAAGGTCCAGGTGATGCCCATCACCGCGTAAAGCAGGCGGTCCCATTCCTGCGAAAGCCCGGCGAAATGCCGCACCACCGCGTAAAGCACCGCGCACACCACCGACCAGAACGGCACGAAATAAGGCGACAGCGCGATGATCAGGTTCGTCTTGTTCGTCGTGATGTAGCCGCCGCTCGTGCTGACGTGGAAATCCGTCACTTTACCTCGATAGAGCACCACGAACAACGCATGCGTCAGCTCATGGCCGAGCACGTAGAGATACAGGAAAAACGACTGCAACAAGCCGGACCAAAACCAGCCGACCATCACCAGCGCGCCCGTCGCGAAATACCAGAACTCCGCCGTCTTCCAGAAATCCTGATCCACCGCAGCCTGTGAGAATCTGGATAGAAACGTCCAGCTCGTCACCCAGCACAGCGGCAAAAGCATCAAGGCCAGGCTCCACCGCATCAGCCGCTTCAGCCACTCGGCGGACTCCATCTCGTCGTCGAACTCGGCCTCCGCGACCGCGGCCCACACGAACTTCTCGCCGCGCTTCCCACTCCGCCGGTTCGCCTGCTCGTGCGCCCGCCGGTTCGCCGAACTGAGCACCTCCGCAAAGGAAATCCGCGTCCGCCGCTGATTTTTCAACGGGCGCTTGGCAGAGTATTTAGGACGGCGCTTTTTCACGATGCGGGATGCAGTCCCGGAAATTATTTCGTAGATCTTAACAAATCAAGCCAGATCCCCGTCAATTGCACCCCCCGCTTCCAAACCCGACCGCAGTAACAAGAGGGAAACGGGAACCCAACGAGGACGAGACGGCCGGCTCAAGCAGCTTTGGAAGGCGCGCCTGCCACTCTCAATTAAACGCCGCTTAACTCCGTGCCGTCCCCGCCCCTTCACGCCTGAAAATTTCCGCTCCCCGCAGGATACAGCTTGGACCCGCGCCCGGTTTTGTCCATCTTCCGCCCCGCCATGTCATTTCCCGGTACTTACACCGCTCTCATCACCCCTTTTCGCGACGGCGAAATCGACGTTCCCGCCTTCCAATCCCTGATCGAGCGCCAGATCGCCGCCGGGATCGACGGCATCGTGCCCGTCGGCACCACCGGGGAATCCCCCACCCTCGACACGGATGAACACATCGAGGTGATCCGCCTCGCCGTGGAATTCGCCGCCGGCCGCTGCCAGGTCGTCGCCGGCAGCGGGGCCAACGCCACCGCCGAGGCCATCGAACTCACCGAAGCCGCAGAAGCCCTCGGCGCAACCGGTTCGCTGCAAGTCTGCCCGTATTACAACAAGCCCTCACAGGAAGGACTTTACCTCCATTTCAAGGCGATCGCCGAATCCACCAACCTGCCGATCATGCTCTACAGCGTGCCCGGCCGTTCCTCGATCGAGATCGCCCCGGAGACCGCCGCCCGCCTTGCAGCGGATTGCCCGACCATCGTCGCCATCAAGGAAGCTGGCGGCTCGGTGGACCGCATCAACCAACTCGTGCAGGCGCTGCCCGCCGATTTCGGCATCCTCTGCGGTGACGATCCCCTCACCTTGCCCTTCGTTTCCTGCGGTGCCACCGGACTGGTCTCGGTCGCCTCCAACCTGATTCCGGAAATCATCGTCCAGCTCGTCAAAGCCTGCCTCAGCGGAAATTTCCCCGAAGCGCTCGCCCTGCAAAAGCAATACTACCCGCTCATGCGCGGCCTGATGTCGCTCGACGTCAACCCGGTCCCGATCAAAACCGCCGTCGCCCTGCAAGGCCACTGCCTGCCAGATCTGCGCCTCCCGCTCGCTCCGATGAGCGATGCCAACACCGCCAGCCTCGCCAACCTCCTCAAGTCCTACCACCTTCTTCCTTCATAAATTTCTTCACTTCGACGTTCGATGTTGAACGTTCGATGTTCGATGTTCGATGTTCCCACTCCCACATACAATGTCATCACCCAAACTCTTCGCTCCCGGTCCCGTCGATGTTTCGCAAGAAACCTTCGCCGCCATGTCGCAAACCATGATTGGCCACCGCGGCAAGGATTTCGAGGAACTCTACGCCTCGACCCAGCCCGGCCTTCAGGAAATCTTCGGCACCGCCCGCCCCGTGTTCCTCTCCACCTCGTCCGCCTGGGGCGTGATGGAAGGCGCGCTGCGCAACCTCGCCAAAAAGAAAGTGCTCTGCCTTTGCTGCGGCGCGTTCTCCGACAAATGGCTCGATGTCGCAAAAAAATGCGGCTTCGAAGCGGAAGCCGTGCAGGTCGAGTGGGGCCAAGCCATCGACCCTGAAGCCGTCCGCGCCAAGCTCGCGGAAGGCGGATTCGACACCGTCACCTTCATCCACTCGGAAACCTCCACCGGCGTGCTCAACGACCTCGAAGGCGTGTGCAAAGTCGTGAAATCCTTCCCGGACACCATGCTCATCGTGGACAGCGTCTCCTCGCTCTCCACCGTGCCGATGGACATGGACGCCCACAACATCGACGTCATGTTAGCCGGTGTCCAGAAGGCCCTCGCGCTGCCTCCGGGCCTCGCCGTGTTCGCCGTTTCCGAAGCCGGCATGGAGCGCGCCAAGAGCAATCCTAACCGCGGTTACTATTTCGACTTCGTCGAGTTCGCCAAGAACGCCGCCGTCAACAACACGCCTTCCACCCCGGCCATTTCCATCATCTTCGGCCTCCAATACATGCTCGGAGAAATCGCCAAGGAAGGCTTCGCCGCCCGCCAGGCGCGCCATGCCAAGACCAACGCGATGATCGCCGCCTGGGGCGCGAGACACGGTTTCGAACTCTTCGCGCCGGAAGGCCGCCGATCGTTCGCACTGACGTGCTTCAAAACACCGGAAGGCTTCGACCTCTCCGGCTTCATCAAGAACCTGAAGGCCAAGCACAACTTCCTCATCAACGGCGGTTACGGCAAAATCAAAGGCACCACCTTCCGCATCTCCAACATGGGCAACGAAACCGAAGCCACCATGCAGGAACTCATCGACGCGATGGACGACGTGCTCGGCTGAGCCGCTCCGCATTTTCCATCAAAAGCCCCGCTTGTTCTCAGGCGGGGCTTTTTTGTGATACAGGTGCCACGGAAATCCGGTAGCTCTGAAACCGGCTGAGACAGCCGGAACACATTGATTCACTTCCCAGTCATCATGAAACCACTCGCGTCCATCGCGGTCACGCTCCTCGGCATCGGCAGCGCCCTTGCGGCCACGGACTTGTGGGACCTGCCGCCGCTGCGCTACTCGGAGACCGCCTCCAACGATCCGATCGCCAAACTCGCCGGAGAACTGGCGAAGGGGGAGCGGAAAGTCGATGGCACCACGCCGTTGGAGAAACTCCGCTTCGTGTTGAAGCTGCTCGAAATCCCCGAGGAATCCCAAATCCTCGTGTTTTCGAAAACCAGCAAACAGAATCCGCTGATTCATCCGGGAAATCCGCGCTGCCTGTTTTTCAACGAGAATTCCTACGTCGGCTACGTCCCCGGCGGCGACATGGAGGTCATCACTCATGATCCCCTGCTCGGTTCCGTCTATTACCTCATCGGGACCGACGGCTCCGAACCCGCGTTGCAAATCAGTCGCGACAACTCGGACTGCCTGTCCTGCCACGGCACGGCGCGTACGGAATCGATCCCCGGCATGCTGGTGCGGTCGGTGTTTCCGGATGAGAACGGCCAGCCGCTCTTGTCGCTGGGCACTTTTCTAACTGACAACTCCAGCCCGATCCCCGAGCGGTGGGGCGGCTACTACGTGACGGGCCGCAGTTCGCTCCCCCATCTGGGAAACCGGACTTACAAGGAATCCGACGGCCGCGAGCTGCCGCAGGAATCCCCGGAACTGATGACGCTCGCCGGCAAGATCGACCTGTCCCGCTATCTCCGCCCGACCAGCGACATCGTGTCCTTGATGGTGCTCGAGCACCAATGCCAGCTCCACAACCAGCTCATCGCCGCCGGCATGAACTACCGCCGCAGCCACTGGCTCCAGAAATCGCTCGACCCTGCGGTCGATCCCGACGCGGGCCTGACCGGCAAGCACGCCGACGAATCCGCCCGGAAAATCGTGGACCTGCTGCTCTTTGAAAACGAGGCGGACCCCGGTGAAAACGGCGTGGAGGGCGACCCCGCTTTCCAGGACACGTTCACCCGCCGCTTCCCCAAATCCAGCGACGGCCGCTCGCTCGCGGACTTCCAGTTAGGCACGCGGCTTTTCAAACACCGCTGTTCTTACATGATCTACTCGAAGACTTTCGAAGCGCTTCCCGCACGGATCAAATCCGCGGTGATCGCGCGTCTGCACCGCGTCCTCGAAAGCGAGCCGGCCGAAGGAAACCATCCCGCGATCAAAGCGAGCGAGCGTCGCAAAATCGCCACGATCCTTCAGGAAACCCTGCCCGCCTGGAGCGCGGAATAACCGCACGGAATCACCACCTCCCGAGCACCGCCGCGACGGTGAGCGCGGTGGACTCGCCGGCGCGGATGAGCTTCTTCCCGACCAACGCATCCGGAAAAACAGCTTCGAGGCAGGGCGCGGCGGCGGCGGCGTTCGCGAGCACGGCGCGGTCCGAAATGGCGATCGAGCCCTGGCAGATTTTCCCGCCCCAAGGATCGATGTAACTCACCGGGAACGAGCGGGCGTTCTTTTCCAGCTTCCGCGGAGCTACGGTGAGAGTGACGAAGTGGGCGTCGAGCACGACCCATGCGGGAGGGCTTCCGTCCTGGCGGCGCAACGCGTAACGGCGGAGACTGATGACGGGCGGCAGGCCTTTGGCGAGCGAGGTGGCGAACCGGCCGTGAACGCGGCGGAGGAGTTTTTCCTGAGTCTCGCCCGGCTTGAGAAACAGTACCTCCTGGCTCATCAGCGGCAGGAAGCGGCCGCGCGTGAGTTCGTTGGCGATGTCGTGGAGATCGGCGATGTTCACGCCTTTTCGCGACCAGCGCGGGCGGCCCTTGATCGAGTTGGACGGGCGCATGCCGCTCTCGCGGATGATGGTGTAAATGCGCTGTTTGTCGGTGTCGCCCACGATGGCGTTAGACGCGCGCTGCCAGTCCGGATTGCCGAAGCGGAACGCGTTCAACAGCGCGGTGGGACCGCAGGCATTGCCGGCGACGACAAGCTGGTTCGCCGGGACCGGTGCTGCGAAGTCCGCCAGCGCCGACACGCAGAGCGCGAAGAAGATGCTACTTGCTGCCAGCCGGAACATAAGTTTCAACACGCCAGTCGTTGGAAGGCTTCGCGTCCGTGCGGCCGCCGGATAGACTAACCTTGGATTCGAAGCGGATGCTCGCGGCCGCCTGTTGCGAGACCGGAACGCGGACGACTTGGACCGCACCGACGGCGAGCGCAGTGATGTTGGAATCCACCACACCGCCCGGCGTGGAAATCCGGACCGCGGTGTTGATCAGGGTTTCGGTGCCCCGGTTTTGCACCAGCACCTCGACGTGGCCGTATGGATAACCGGGACTTGGCGCGAGGATTCGCTGCGAGGCCAGGGCCGCGTCGTAAATGCCGGGAGTTTTCCCGTTTAAAACACGCCCCAAGTCAACCATGCCCGCACCCAACGCGGCGTCTGCGCCGGCCTCGCCGCCGTCATTCAGATAGGAAAAAGCCACGTCCGCCGCTTGCTGCATCGACAGCTTCTCGTTCCCCGGCCAGCTCTTCACGGCGGCGATCGCGCCCAGCACGATCGGGCTGCTGAACGAGGTTCCGCTAACGCTCGCGGCCTGGTCGCCGGTCCACGCCGCGTTCACGCCGAAACCCGCTGCCGAGATGTCGATTTGGCTGCCGGTGTTGGAGAAATCCAGGTGATTTCCCAAAGCATCCACGGCGCCCACCGCGATCACGCCGTCGTTCGCGGCCGGATAGGACACCCGGTCGATCCCGTTGTTTCCCGCAGCCGCCACGATCAGCGAGCCGGCCGCCCGCGCATACTCGATGGCGTTCCTAACCAGCGCGCTGTCGCCGAAGCTGGCCATCGAGATGTTGATCAGGCGCACCCCCGCATCGACCGCCGCGACGATGCCTTTGGCTAGCAAGAAGCTATCCGACTGGCCGCAGTCGTCGGCGATGCGGATTGAAATGATTTCCGCGCCGGGCGCGACGCCGGGAGTCAGCGCGTTTTGCCCGATGATCATGGATGCCACAGCGGTCCCGTGGCCGTTCTGCTTGGAGAGATCGGCGGGGAGATCGACCAAATTGATCCAGGAAATCTTGCTGCCAAAAGCGGAACTGGAAACCACGCCGGTGTCCAAAACCGCGATCCGGACGCCGCTGCCCCAGGTGGAATTGTCGCCCGTGATGCCGAGCCAGTCGAGCAAGCCGTCGCCCAAAGCCACCGCTCCCGCTTGCGCGGTTCCCTCGCCGGGGGTGGGAATGTCCACGGGAAAAACGAACGAAGCCTCGGCCTCGCCATCGAGCAGCCAATCCAAATCAGCGGCATCGGAAAACCCGATGCGCAGCGCGTTGAGCGCGTCGAGGCGGCCCATCAGACGGACCTTGTCCCCTGCCCGCTTCAGGAAATTGTCCAGCGCGGCCTGATTCTTGAAAACCACGATCCGCTGCCCCGGCAGCGCGCCGATATCCACCGCCGCGTCATCGCGGCGGGATGCCGGAAGCCGCTCGCCGCGGCGGAATCGGGGAGCCGGCTCATCGGCGATGAACGTCCGTCTGGGTCCGGCATGCGATTCCGGAACGGCCTCCCGCGCGGCCTGCACAGGGACCGCGGTGCCCGCCAGCCAATATCCAAGCATCGCGGTGGCCGCGAAACCGAGGATCAAAATCAGGTGGCGGCGACGCATGGCCTACATAAACCCCGAAACCCGCAGAACGGCAGGAAAAATTTCACCCGCCCAAGGAACTCGGCCGCGGAGGATTTCGGATGGCATCCCGGCGGCATCTACCGCATAGCTTCCGGCGTGCAGCACGATTCCTCCCGATCCACCAAGACCGCCGCCCCAAACAGCCGCGCGGGACGTTGGTATCTGGCGATCCTCGGCTTGGTGATCGCCCTGCTCGGCGGGCTTTTCGTCTGGCTGATGGCGCGAAGTTTCCTCAGGGCGCGCGAAATGCGAAGCTGGCCGGAAGTCGCCTGCGTGATCATCACCTCGGAAGTGGAGGAACGGCGGCATGATGAAAATTCGCCTGCGGAATTCCGCCAGGATCTGAGTTTCGGCTACGAATGGAAAGGCGTGGCCCGCACCGGCGACCACTTGACCCTGCGCGGCAGTCCGTGGTCCTCCAAGCGCGAGCTCGCGGATCAGCGGGTCTCGGAATACCCGGTCGGGAAAACGACGACTTGCCGGGTCGATCCCGCGAACCCCGAGTTCGTGGTCTTGAAGCCGGATTCGCTCGCGCCGGGCTACTCGATCTGGTTCCCGGCGTTGTTCGTGGTTGGCGGGCTTGGCATCAGCTTCCGGGCGGTCGTCAGGAAGCGCTGAAAGCCGCGGCAGATCCAGAGCGTCCATCGGCCGAATTCTCGATTTAGCGGTCTTCTTACGCACTTATGCGGCGAGCAAATGCGGTTATAAGGTTTTTATTGCGTCCCCCCGTTTTCGTGGATTACTCTCGCAGCCCGGCGTTGCGTGGCGTGGAGAAATACCTTCGCGCCAAAATTTCCGGGCAATTTTTCCAACTTCACACGAGATGAATCCAGACAGAGCCACCCTAAATTTCCTCAACAGTTTTCCAGAGGATGCCAGAAAGCGGGGGGAAATGCTCCAAAAAGACGGAGCCGTCACCCAGATTTTCGGAAACCACCTCTTCATCCAAGGCCGCGTCGAGGACGAAACCGGCACTTTCCGCACCAGCCTCCGCCTCCAGGGCAACCGTTGGTTCGGCTCCTGCACCGCCGAGAACGAGCTGATCGCCGGTGCCTGCCAGTATGCCACCATGATGGAGCGCATGCACCGCGGCGAGGACCTGCCGGAATCGCCCAATGAATTCGACGACACGCCGGTGCTCGACATCATCGAGGAAAAACTCGGTCGCGAACTCGATGACAAAGAAGCGGATTTCGTCACCAAAATCGAAAAACGCTACCGCCGCTACGTGATCGAGGGCGAGCTCCACGACCACGACATGGTCCGGATCACCCCGCGCTGGGAAATCACCACCTACGAGCCGCTCGAACTCTGGCCGATCCCGCCGGGCGATATCCTGGAGTTCTGGAATTACATCGCCTACGCCTTCTACAAGAAGAAGCTCCCCTACCCCGAGTTCATGAGCGTGATCACCGATCTCGGTCACGTGCAGAAGAAAATGGCCGACTGGGAACAGGAGCGCGAAGTCGCCTCCTGGTATGAGCGCATCGAGCTTGTCAACGAGCGCCCGCCGCAGGACGCTCCGCTCACGGTCGGCTTCCGGCTGGTCGCCACCATCAACGAGGCCCGCCTCGAAGTGAGAGAGGCCAAAGCCGGCGTCTGGATCCAGCTTCGCGAAAAGAACGACATCGAGAACTACGTCAATCTCCACCACGAAGCCGCCCTGCTGATGGATGCTTCCAGCCAGACGCTCTGGGAGCACTACCTCGCGTTTTATCGCAAATACGGCGACACCACGCTCGACTTCGACCAGGAGGAATCCTGCCGGTTCATGAACCGCGTTTTCCGCCAGCCCGCCCTCAGCGGCTACATCGTCAACCTCGACGAACGGGAATTCAAAGTCTCCGAAGAACCGCTTTCCTGGGTCTGCGAGGACGAGCCTTACGACCCGAAGAGCTTCGCTCTCCAGCTCGTCACCGCCGCCGGTGAGAACGTCTCCCACTCCGTGCGCCTCCTTCCCGGCCGCAAGGAACTCTATCAATCCGACGAAACCGTCTTCCCCGGCCCGCCACGCTGGCTTGAGGAAACCGACGTGATGCCGCGCTATCTGATTCCGACGCGCGTCATCGACTCGCTCGAAGGCGTCGAGTTCCTCCGCAAGATCGGTGCCGCGCTGCCGGAGTCGCTCAAGAAGCGCGTCATCGATCTCGAGCTCAAGCCGAAGTTCGAAATGAAGCTCATCGCCGGTCTCACCGCCGCCGAGACCGAGCACCTCGTCATCGACGTCACCGCCATCGAGACCAAGGGCCGCCGCACCGAGCGCCTCGTCAAGGAAGGCTGGGAACTCGCCGAACAACAGCCGGTCAAAGGCAAGCAGCTCCTCCGCTTCGCCCGCGAGGATCTCTATCCGGTCCCCTCCATCCTCGACGAAATGGGCCTCAGCTACGACGAAAAGCTGCTTTCCTTCAAATCCCGCATCACCAAGCAGTTCCCGGAAAAATTCGCGGAATGGATCAAGGCGATGCCCGAGAACATCGAGCTCGACATCGATCTCCGCCTCAAATCCATCCTCGCCGATCCTGTCACCGCGGCCGTCCGCTTCGAAGTCATCGGCCAGGACATCGACTGGTTCGACCTCCGCATCGTCATCGACGTGCAGGGCGCGAATCTCTCCAAAGCCCAGATCCGCCAGCTTGTCGCCGCCCGCGGTGGCTACGTCCGCATGGACGACGGCACCTGGATGCGCCTCGAAATCAAGCTCGACGCCGACCAACGCGAAGCCGTCACCCGCCTCGGCCTCGATCCCTTCGACCTCTCCGGCGAGACCCACCGCATGCACGCCCTGCAGCTCTCCGATCCCAAGGCCGCCGAGGTCTTCGATCCGAAAGCTTGGGAGCGCATCAAGAACCGCGCCAACGACATCCAGCTCGAGGTCAACCCCGACCTGCCGGACGGCCTCAACGCCACCCTCCGCCCCTATCAGGTGGATGGCTTCAAGTTCCTCGCCTACCTCTGCGTCAACAACTTCGGCGGCATCCTCGCCGACGACATGGGCCTTGGCAAAACCATCCAGTCGCTCACCTATCTGCTCTGGCTGTTCGAGGAACACCGCAAGACCGGCGGCATGAAAAAGCCCGCTCTCGTCGTCTGTCCCAAGTCCGTGCTCGACGTCTGGTTCAGCGAAGCCGGGAAATTCACCCCGCAGCTCAAGGTCAAGATTCTCAAGAACCGCGACGACATCGATGTTCCGCACATCCAGAACAACATCGACATCCTCGTCCTCAACTACGCCCAGCTCCGCGTCTGCGGCGAGGAACTCAACGGCATCAAGTGGCTCACCACCATCCTTGACGAAGGCCAGCAAATCAAGAACCCCGACTCCAAGGCCGCCAAGTGCGCCCGCGAGCTCGACTCCCAGAACCGCCTGGTCCTCACTGGAACGCCCATCGAAAACCGCCTGCTCGACATGTGGTCGCTGATGGCCTTCGCCATGCCCGGCGTGCTCGGCAGCCGCGCGTATTTCAAGAAACGCTTCGACAAGCGCAAGGACCCGCTCAGCCAGAGCCGCCTCGCCTCGCGACTGCGTCCGTTCCTGCTCCGCCGCACCAAGCTGCAGGTCGCCCAGGACCTGCCGCCGCGGACCGAAGAGGAAGTCTATTCGAAGATGGAAGGCATTCAGCTCGAGCTCTACAAAAACGAACTCAAGCGCATCCAAAAAGCGCTGCTAGGACTCGATTCCGACGAGGCGGTGAAGAAAAACTCCTTCGCCATCCTCCAAGGCCTGATGCGCCTGCGGCAAATCTGCTGCCACCCCGGCCTCATCGATCCGAAATACCTCAAGGAAGAGTCCGCGAAAATGGAGTCGCTGTTCTACCTGTTGGACCAGCTCCACGAGGAAGGCCACAAGGTCCTCGTTTTCTCGCAGTTCGTTTCCATGCTCGACCTCATCAAGGCGCGCCTCGAACTCAACAACCGCCCCTACAACTACCTCACCGGCCAGACCAAGGACCGGAAGGGCGAGATCGAAAAATTCCAGACCACCAAGGACCCTTCCGTCTTCATGCTCTCGCTCAAGGCGGGTGGCGCCGGCCTCAACCTCACCTCGGCGTCGTATGTCATCCTCTACGATCCATGGTGGAACCCCGCCGTCGAAAACCAAGCCATCGACCGGACCCACCGGATCGGCCAGAAGAACAAGGTCATCGCCTACCGACTGCTCACCCGCGACACCGTGGAGGAAAAGATCCGCATCCTCCAGCACCAGAAAACCCAGCTCGTCACCAACGTGCTCGGCGATGAAGGCTTCGCCTCCAACCTCGGCCTCGACGACCTCCAGTTCATCCTCACCCACACCGTGGACGAGGAAGACGAGATGAAATAATCCCGGCTCCCAGCCACCAAAAAGCCCGGCCACACACGGCCGGGCTTTCTTTGTGGAAGATGTCCCGGCTGTCTCAGCCGGGAGTGATGCCAAATCAGGGAAACAACGTGACCCATCGATTGGCGCGCGGTCCAAGATTTCCGCGCGCAACAACCGGAGCAGGTCGCCGGTGGATGGAAGGCGGCCGGTTTCGCGGTGGTCTTTGCGCCATTTCGGCGGGCGCAGGAAGGTGAGGGGCTGGTTCTCCGCGCGGGCTAACAGCGCGGAGAACCACAGCAGGCCGTAGGCGGCGACGGTGACTGGAGGCGGGATGAAGAACATAGGGCACGCTCGCTGCAACGCTCCATTGCGGGGAGCGCGACCAGACATGGCTGATGAGTTCCCATGGTTGATGCGAGCGGCAAGGGTTTGAAAAAATAGGGTTAAAACTCTCTGAATGGACGTCTAAACACTCTTCTCGATGAACGAAACCAAACTCATCACCGCCCTTGAACTTCTCGACGAATTTCTGGGTGAGCAACAGTCAGCCCTTGTTTGGCTGGTTGTCGGCGGCGGTAGCGCCCTGCTGGTGCAACCCTCAGCACCCGCCAGACCAAGGATGTGAACGTGATGGCGCTACGGGAATGGGAGGGAAATATCGTCAGCGCCTACCCGTTGCCGGAGGCGGTGAAACACGCCGCCGCCAAGGTGGCCGAAGAGCTTCGGCTAGATCCGGATTGGCTCAACGGTGCCGCCTCCCTCCACGGCTTCGATCTCTCCACGCTTCCATCTTGGTTCTGGCAGGAACTCGATACCCGCGAATACGGCCGGAATCTCAAAATCAGCTTCATCGGCCGCAAGGGCCTGATCCTGCTCAAACTCAGCGCCGCCTTGGATCGCGACCAGCGTCGCGACATCGAGGACCTCGCCTGCCTCGGCCCCACTCGCTTCGAGACCGAAGAACTCCTGCGTTGGGTGTTGCGCAACATTTACGAAATCCCGGCGCATCCCAAAATCCCCACCCTTCTCCGCGAACTCGGCCATGCCGACCTCATTCCAGAATTTCCTTAGCAACCTCAACACGAGGATGGTCGATCTGCTCTGGCACCAATGGTCGTCCATCGGTGTGGCGGGATATCCGCTTCCCAGCGATGATCGGATCATCGATCCCGAGGCCCTGCTGCTCGCCACCACCCGCTTCGGACGTCACGATTCCCGACTGATGGATGAATCCATCGACTGGTTGGTAAAGTTCGGACGCCGCATCAGCCTCCAGCGGCTCCAAGGCCTGCACCGGAGCTGGCCCGGCGTCGCGGATTCGCGCGTGCTCGCTGCCATTGCCGATTTGCTCGGCCAACAAGTCTCCCACCGCAAGTGGCGCGTCATTGCGGATCAAGACGCGGATGCCGCCGAGCCCGAATCACTCTTCATCCGCCAGGACGGCTCACCTGCCACCCCGTCCGGCGAGGTCGATCCTTTATTCGCGAAACACGGGCTGCTGCGTGGCAAACTCGAACTCCGCGGCATGAGCCAGCCGCCCCCTCCGCGTGCCAGGGAAAACCTGATCTTCACCCTGCGCGCGCTGTTAGGAGTGAACGCTCGCGCCGAGATCATGGCCTGGCTCTTGACCCATGAATCCGGCCACCCCGCCGCCATCGCGCGCTCCACCGGCTATTTCTCCAAATCCATCCAGCAGATCCTCAACGAAATGGAGGAATCCGGCCAGGTCCTCTCCGTCCGCCACGGTCGCGAGAAGCACTTCCGCGTCCGCGCCGCGGACTGGCTCTTCCTGCTTCCTCCGTCTGCGGAGAGCCAAAGCGCCTTTCCCCGCTGGGCCGATTGGATGCCTCTCTTCGCCACCATCACCCGCTTTGCGGAAACCCTTGGCCTGCCCGGCATCGACGAAAAATCCGGGCACTTCCAAGCCGTCAAACTCCGCGAAGCACTCGAAGGCGCAACGCCCGCACTGGTCCACGCCGGTATGATCCACAAAATCCAAACGTCCCGCGAACTCCGTGGCGATGACTTCGTCCAATCTCTCCTGGTCGATCTCGATTGTCTCTTCGGCTGAAGGAAATTTAGACGCGTCCAAAAGATTGAGGGCCGGGCCGTCTCCGGCCCAGCCCCCTTTCACCGGTCAACTTTCCGACCGGACCCTCGCCACCAGTTCAGGAGGCATCACGTTTTCGAGCAGTTTCCGCTCTTCGTCCGGCGTTGGTGTGTGCACCACTTCCTCCAATGGCCGGAGGACGAATGGAGCGGCCACAGCGGATTCATCCACGAGACCGTGTTCGATCATTACCTCGCCAGCCACGATAACCCGCTTGCCATCGAATTCTACCTTTGCGGGCCGCCCGCAATGATCAAGGCTTGCACGAAGATGCTCGATGGCCTGGGCGTCTCCGCCAGCCAGATCGCCTTCGATGAATTCTAGAACTCCACACATTTCCAACTTATGAATATCACCCTTGTCCGGCACCTTTGGGGCATCAATCACACACACGGCCTGGAACCGTATCTGGCCCGCTGGAGCGATGTTGGCTACGAGGCCTTGGAGGGAAGTCTCCATCTCTCGCCTGACCGCGAGGCATTGTTGCGCTTCCTCAAAACGAGCGGTTGGAAATGGATTGCGCAGGTTTTCAGCCGTGACTTCATTCCCGGCGGAAGCGTGCGCGAACACCTGGATTCGTTGAAATCGCAGATCGATGATTGCATGGAACACCAACCGTGGTTTTTCAATGCGCACAGCGGTTCAGACACCTGGAGCCTTTCGCAAGCGGAGGATTTTTACGGTGCCGTGCTTGAAATGGAACGCAGCCTCGGCGTGGCCATCTGCCATGAAACGCACCGCTTGCGGTATTTCGGCAACCCATGGACCACCCGGCCGATCCTGGAATTGTTTCCTGATCTCAAGCTGACCTGCGATTTCAGCCACTGGGTTTGTGTGGCCGAGCGCTTGCTGGAAGACTGCGGGGAAATCATCCAACTCGCCGCGGATCATTGCCATCACCTGCATGCACGCGTGGGTCACGAGGAAGGGCCACAGGTTTCCGATCCGCGCGCGCCGGAATGGGCGCGCCATCTCGCCGCCCATGAAGCTTGGTGGGATACCATCTGGATCTCGCAAAAACAACGCGGTCACGCGATCACGAGCCTCGTCCCGGAATTCGGCCCCGCGCCCTATCAGCAGCTGCTGCCCTACACGCAGGCACCGGTCGCCGATCTGGCGGACATCTGCGACTGGATGGCCCGCCGCGAAAAATCACGCTTCCACCAGAAATCATCAGCAGACATCCCATGAAAACCAACCCCCATTTCCCCGCCCTCCGGTTCGACCCAATGGCTCTTTCAAGGGGTCTCCCGCAGAAAGCAAATTCCTAGCAGCAAAGCAAATTCCTAGCAGCGCCATTACGCGTTTCCGTAAGAGAAACATGCACCGTTTCAATTCAGGATTTGCATGATATCCAAGCCGATGGAGCACATCAACGACGAGCATACCGGACTCGGCGCACTCGCACCGGTGGCCGCTGCGATGTTGCTTAGATCGCTGGCGGGTGGAGGCGGTGCAATCCAGCAAGTTGTGATATGCTTGGCGGCAGAGCTCGATCCCGGGCGGGTGAAATCCGCATGGGAGTCCACCGTGGGAGCTGCCGAGGCGCTGCAAACCGGATTTGTGATTCGCGCGGGAGATCCAATCGGGCTGACCAGGCGACCGCCGTTGGAAACCGTGCGAATCGAGAACGAAGGGCCGGGGGATCTGGAGGGGTGGCTCGCCGAGGATCTTCTGCGGCCGCTGCCACTGGAGACCGGCACGCCTTGGCGCTGTGTTTTCTGGCCCGGTGAGCGACTGTGGGTGTGGACATTCCATCACGCGCTGCTGGATGGGCGCTCGATCACAGATATCCTCCGCGCATTCCGCGATCGGTTGGAGGATACCAGCTGCGGCGAACGGATCGCCCGGAAAGAATGGATCGGGCCAGACGCGGCGCAGATCGAGTCGGCCGGGGCTTTTTATCAATCCGCATTCGCACGGCTGGAGCGCTTCGCCTTGGAGTTCCCGGACGATGTCGCAGGTCCGCGCGGTGCCTTCGCACTGACATTGGGTTCGGAGGTCGCCGATGCCCTTGAGATGCGCTCCTGCGAGATGGATGTCAGCGCCCCGGCGATTCTCACATGGGCGTGGGGGCAGGCTGCCGCTCTGACTGCCGGCCTCGACGCCGTGGCCATTGGCCAAGTGCGAGCAGGCGCACCACAGGATCGACGCGCGGGTTTTTCCATGAACACCCTGCCGGTGGTGGTCCAACGCTGCCGCAATGATGATCCCGGACCTGAAATCCGCAACTTCCGGGTCGGACTCCACCGCCTGCGGGCGATTGAAAATGTGTCTCCAGATGATCTGTCGGGTGTGGATTTCGCACGACACGGAGGTCCCTGGCGGGGCGGAGTGGTGATGGTCGAGCGCGGGACCCTCGCCATGCAGGTCGGCATCGGAGGCGCGATGACCTCTCTCGCAATGCGTGAGCGAAGCAGTGAGCCCCTGCTCGCCTGCGCCCGGCTCCGACCGGAGCTTGAGCTTGAGGTCGAGTATGACGGACGCACCCATGGCCCCGCCGCCGCGCGAACCCTGCTCGACACTTGGGCCGCGATCATCATGGCTGTCGCGCGCGGTGAGTCCAATCCGGTGCGCCTGCCATCTCAGATGCGCAGCCAACTCGCCGCTTGGGAGGATGGAGGGAAAGCTCTTGCCCGCCAACACCTCGCGCGGGCTTGGGCAGAAAGCGTCGCCCGTCATGCCGATCAGGTCGCACTGGTCACAGCAAACCGTAGTTTCACCTATGCCGATCTGAATCATCGCGTCGACGATCTCGCCGCCCGCTTGGAAATGTCCGGCATATCCACCGGAGACGTTGTTGCCAGTGAGCTTGATGACCGCGCTTGGTTTCCCGTGGTGCTGCTTGCCACCGCCCGACTCGGAGCGATCCATGTCCCGCTCGACCCCGACCTGCCGGAAGCACGCCGCGTTGCAATTGTCGCAGACTCCCGCCCCCTGTTGCGGATCACGGATTTTCCCGAAAACGGGGAGCGCTACGGTTTGCCGCCGATGGTCTTGGAATGGAACGGTGCGCAGGGGCGCGTTTTGGCACCGGCTCCCGACGATCCTGACGCCACGCTTGCCATTCTTTACACCTCGGGTTCGACCGGCGCTCCGAAGGGCGTGCAGATGGTGCATGGAGGCGTTTGTAACGAAGCCATCGCCATCGGGCGCCTCGCGGGAATCGGGCCAGGAGTAAGGCTGCTCCAGTTCGCCTCCCCGGGCTTCGATGCCTCGCTGGAGGAAGTCCTGTGCACCCTGCTAACAGGCGGCACGCTCGTTCCCCGTCCCGCCCACCTCAAGACCGACATCCTCGCTTTCCACGAATTCATCTTTTCGGAAAACATCGGCGTTCTCGATCTCTCGACCGCCCACTGGGCCGCTTGGTGCTCCTGGATGGTCGCCGAGGGCAAAACCATTCCCACCAACGTGGTTACGACCATCATCGGCGGCGAGCGTGCTTCCGGTGCGGCTCTGGACGAGTGGTTTCAAGCCAACGGCGCGTGCCACCGGCTCTTGAATACCTACGGCCCCACCGAGGCCTCCGTCGTCGCCACCGTCGAGGTTCTCGAGAGCCGCAGCCGCGACCCCGTCGATCCGCCGATCGGTAAACCCCTGCCCGGCGTCCGGGCCCGGGTTGTCGGTTTCAATGGCGAGTCGCTTCCACTTGGTGCTGCCGGAGAACTCTGGCTGGGTGGTGACTGCATCGGTCCCGGATATTGGGAATGCCCGGAGCGCACCGCAGCGAAGTTCCTCACGCGCGACGGCTGCCGTTGGTATCGCACCGGCGACCGCGCCTGCTGGCTGCCCTCCGGACGCCTGCGTTTCCTCGGCCGCATCGACGACCAGTTGAAAATTCGTGGCAACCGCATCGAGCCCGCCGAAGTGATGCGGATTCTCGAGGGTTTCCCCGGTGTCTCCGCCACCCATGTCGGCCCACGCCTGCGTTCCGATGGCTCCGTGGCCCTCGCTGCCTGGATCCGCTGGGCCTCGGAACCACCTGCCGACTGGCCCGCCGTTCTTGCCACCCACGCCGCTGCGAACCTGCCGAACGCCTCGGTCCCTACCCGCTGGTGCCGCGTCGAAACATTCGTTCTCAGCGAACGCGGAAAAATCGACCGTGCGAATCTGCCGGAACCCGACCGCACCGCCGGCCAGAATCTCTCTGGAGAAAGCCCCGCCACTCCGACCGAGCGAACCCTCGCCGGCCTATGGTGCGAACTACTCGACTTGCCGGAAATCCATCGCGATGAATCCTTCTTCGACCTCGGCGGCGACTCGATCACGGCGCTCAAGCTCTTTGCCCGCATCCACCGCATGTTCGGCCTCCGGCTCCCCTTGGCGCTCCTGCTGGACGCTCCCACCCTTCGCTTGTTAGGTCAACTGGTCGACAACCCCGCCGCAACCTGGCAGCCGATCAGGGACGCCCGCGCACCCGTGGTGCAGACCCTCCGTGCCGGCGAGGGCGAGCCTCTCTTCTGCCTGCACGGTGGCGACGGCGGTGTGCTGTTTTACCGTGATTTCAGCCGAAGTCTCGCCACCACCCGCCGCGTCGTCGCCCTCGAATCTCCGGCACTTTCCTCCGCATCCGGCGACCCAGCTTCCAGAGTTGAGGAAATCGCCGCCGATTACCTGGCAGCGATCCGTGAACATCAACCCACCGGGCGCTATCATCTGCTTGGTTATTCCTTCGGAGGACTCCTCGCCTATGAAATCGCCAGTCAACTTCGTGCGGCGGGGGAATCGGTGGCGTGGGTTGGTCTGGTGGACACACTTCACCCGGAGGCACCACTCCGCGCCTTTCGTCCGTGGGAGCGCGCCGCAGCCTCTTGGAATTCCATCCGCACGACGTCCCTTGCCCGGCGCCTCTGCCGGTTTTTCGCTCGGGTGCTTCAAGGAGTGGCCACCCACCTCCGCGTGCGCTGCCAGCTCCGCGCCGCCCGCCGCGAGGATCTCACCGAACCCCACTCGCCGCTGCGTCTCGTCCAAATCCGCGAGGCCCACCTCGCGCTCGCGCTCGCCTACCGCCCCCGACCGCTCGAAGGCACCCGTGTCATTCTCTTCCGCTCCGAGTTGGACGACGATAAGTTCGAGATGCCGGCGGATTATGGCTGGAGCGACACCATCAAGCAGCTGGAAACCGCCCGGGTTCTAGGCCGCCATCTCGAAATTTTCGAATCCGTCCACGTGCCCGTCATCGCCCATGCCGTGTCCCGGCTTCTCGAAGCACCCGACCCGCCGTGAAACTACCAGCAATTGCGATCGCTGCCATCGACCGTCTCCGCGATTTCATCAAGCGCGAACACACCGACGAGCGTTCTTTCGACCGACGCCACGGCATCGAAACCGGCGGTTATCTGCCCATCGCCGGTCATGAGGCCGATCCTGATCTTGCCGCGCGCGTTCACGACTACCACGGCACGCCGGTCCGCATCCTCCGCGATCTGATGCGGCGGCTGCCGCCCATGGATCGCGCGCGGACTGTTTTCATCGACTACGGCGCGGGGCTGGGTCGCTGTCTTTTCGTCGCCATCGAGGAGGGCTTTGGCAAGGCCGTCGGCATCGAGCTTTGTGAGGACTTTCACCGCAGAGGATTGGCGAATATCGGGAATTGCCGACTTCCGGCGGCCGACCGCCAACGGATTTGCTTGCACCGCATCGACGCCCGGGAATTTCTCCCGCCCCAGGCTGAGACCGTGTTCTTTCTATTCAACCCCTTCGATGCCGGAACGACCGCAGAGGTCGCCGCGCATATCGCTGCCGGTAGCAGCAACGATTCACATCCCCGCTTCATCATCTACTACAATCCCTGGTATCGGGAAGCATTCGACCGCCACCCGGCCTATCGCATCATTGATGAGGGGACTTTCAAGCGGCGCTGGAGGCTTCATCGCTACTACCCCTACGTGATCTACCGGCTTGGGCCATAAATTCAACAACAGCGGGAGAATTCACCGCCACAGCTCGCAAGCGTGTGCAGCGAATCCGGCTCCGAAGGCGGTGAGCCACAGGCGCTGGTCCGTGGGATGGGATGCCATTCGTTTTTCCAGCGCGAAGAGCACCGATGGACTGCTCATGTTCCCGTGGTCGCACAGCACCTCGCGAGTCTCGGTGAGCGTGAAGGGCAGCGCGCTTTCCAGCGCCTCAACCACATCCCGCCCGCCGGAGTGGGCGAGCACCTGATCCGGTTCCGCGAAGCGCAACGAAAACAAGCCGGCCACCGCTTCTCCCGCCATTTCCGGGACCGAGCGGTGGAGCTTGTTTTTAAGTTTTCCTCCCGAATTCACGAAGCGGATTTTCTCCCGCTCCAGCAACCCCCATTTCCCCGCCCTCCGGTCCGCCCCAATGGCTCTTTCAGGGGTCTCCCGCAGAAAGCAAATTCCTAGCAGCTCAATATTTCCATCCGCCGTCACCGCCAGCCTGTTGATCGCGTTCGCAAACTCCGGTTTCAAATGGCATGTTTGGCTCCATCATACGGCGGATTTTCCCGATTTTGATTATAAATCAGATGGTATGACCCGGATTACGGCCTGCGGCATATGTCGCAAAATCCCGCCAGAAAGCCGTGAAAACCCCTTGCCGAGGACTGCCATTATGGCAGGTTTAGCTTGATTCGAGGCACAATGCAACCGGTCATCCTCGCTTCCCATTAAAAAACAAACCAAGGGGGAATTTTTCTTTCCGTTAAATTGTTAAAATCTCAGCGGGCTGGCTGATGGACATTCGATAGGAGAATCCAGTCTCCCCTGCAAGCTCCGAATGCACTCCCGCGCTGGGAAGCACGGCGGATTTTTAAAAATCGGCAAAAATCTGGTTTTCAGCTGATTGAGCCAAATTACTGCACATGTTCTGCGCCTTCGGGCACAACTCGCGCATGGCCACATCCCGCTACCGCGTCCCGGCAATGTCCGAACAGCATGTCCTTGAGCATGTGCGCGTTCGATTGATCGATCCTGACGATGCCATCGG
>NZ_JBIKBQ010000041.1:0-29794 GCF_058122085.1 Luteolibacter sp.
GAGATGGAGGTGATCTTGCCGCGGCTGTTCATCCTCACCGGTTTTTTCTCGGCGGCGACCGGGGTTTCCGGCGCGGCGGCCTGCCGCGCCGGCTGGGCGCAGGAGGCGAGGCCGAGCGCGATCGCCGCGGTGAGGAATGGCGACCGGTGAAAGGTCATTTGACGATCTGAATCAGCTCGACGTCGAACACCAGCGTGCCGGCGGGAGCGCCTGGCGGCGGGCTTTCGCCGTAGGCCAGCTTGGCGGGAATCCAGAGCCGGCGTTTTTCGCCCTCGACCATGAGTTGCACGCCCTCGGTCCAGCCGGGGATGACTTGGTTGAGCGGGAAGACGATGGGCTCGTCGCGCATGACCGAGCTGTCGAAGATCTTGCCGTCGGTGGTCCAGCCGGAGTAGTGGACTTTCACTTGGTCGGTGGCTTTCGGGTGGACGGTGCCGATGCCTTTGGTCAGGACGCGCGAGGCGATGCCGGAGGCGGTTTTCTCGGCGCTTTCAGGGGCGGCGGCGACGTCTTCCGGGACGGCGGGCGGCTTGGGTGCTTGTTTGATGGCGAGCAGCTCGACGTCGAACACGAGCAATCCGCCGGGGCGGCCGCCGCCGGGGTTTTCCCCGTAGGCGAGAGCGGCGGGAATCCAGAAGCGGCGCTTTTCGCCCTCGACCATGAGTTGGAGGCCCTCGGTCCAGCCTTTGATCACGCCGTTGAGCGGGAAGCTGGTGGGTTGGCCGCGTTTGACGGAGCTGTCGAAGAGTTTGCCGTCGGTGGTCCAGCCGGAATAATGCACCGTGACGGTGTCGGCGGCGGCGGGTTTCTGGTCGCCTTTGCCGGCTTGGAGGACTTTGGAGGCGAGGCCGGATGCGGTTTTGGAGGCATCGGCGGGAGGGGCGGCTACGTCGGATGGAGTTTCAGGCATGACAGTTTCGGCGCGGGCGGTGGCTGAGATTGCAAGTGCCAACCCGGCCGCGGTCGGGATGATGGCTCGCAGGGATTTCGTGATGAAATTCATGGGCGGAGGCTCGACGGCTCGGGCAGGCCTGTCAATCCCGCGAATCGCCGGAAATTTTCAACGGCGGCTGCGGCGGACGGTCATGGCGGACTTTTCCGAGCAGTAGGGGCAGTGGAAGGTGTTTTTGAACAAGATGGATAGCGCGACTCTCAGGCGGTGGCTGCCGAGGAAGGTGCGGGCGCGCCGGTGTTTCGCGCAGTCCTTGGCCGCGAGCACCGGAGTCAGGCACAAGGGGCAACGCGCCCGCGCGGCGAGGATCCATTGGGAGACCGTCGATAGAACCGCGGCGATTCCCATGCCGATGCCGACGTGGGCCAGCTTGCGGTCATCCTGGAGGACGGCGTAAATGAACGTCAGGCTGGCAAGCGGAGCCAGCAGGCACTTCGAGCACAGCAAGATCGATACTGCCTTGAAGCGCAGGATCGTGGATCTGGAACGGAACTGATGCATGTCGGGGTCAGGCGGCGGAAGATCTGATGGAGAATCAGGCAGGGGTGCCGCCGCAGGGGTGGCGCAGTAGGCGTGCCATCACAAGAACATTCAGCTAGAATTTTCTGCGAGAGCGCGGTTCCCTCCGTCATCCCACCGGTTCTGACCAAGTCGCCACTGTGGGAGACTAAAACAGAAATTCCTGAAGATTTTTTTCGGGCGGCGTCTTCGACTTGGTTGTTAGCAAGGCGTCGATCCGGGTGAGCAAATCGAGCGACGGCACTTCCTGGCCTTCGAGGATGACTCGCAGGCGGGTTCGCCATTCGTCCACCGAGCCGCCTTCCGCGGCGGCGAGTGCCATCGCGGTTTCCGTCAGGCGTCCGCTCACCGCGAACTGGCGACCGGTCCGGCGCAACCAGGCGTCGAAATAGGGGCGGTCGATCTTGGGGGTGAACACGCCGCAAGCCGTGGCTCAATCGCCCGGCGAGGTCAAGAATTCACGCGCTGGCGGAGCTGAGGGGAGTCATTTCCCGGCAACGGGTTTTCCCGGTTCGTCTCTGGTCTGGACAGGGCGGAGGGCGGTCTCCAGAGTGTGTTCACTTTATGCGTATTTCGGACCGCTACATTGGCAGGCAGGTACTTTCGGGCACCTTGTACGCGGTGATGGTGCTGGGGGTCGTCTTGGTGCTGGGGAATCTTTTCAAGCAGATCCAGCCCTTGCTGGTGGATCAAAAGGCGCCGCTGTCGCTGGTGATCCGGTTCGTGATCAGCGTGCTGCCGCTCTCGCTGATGTACACGATCCCGTGGGGATTCTTGTCGGCGGTGCTGCTGGTGTTCGGGCGGTTGTCGTCGGACCAGGAAATCACGAGTTTCCGGGTGGCGGGCTTGAGCCTGGTGCGGCTCTCGGCACCGGTGTTCGTGATCGGGGTTTTGCTGTCGTTGTTGAGCCTGTGGCTGAACATCAATGTGGTGCCGTTTTCGAAGGCCTCCTCGAAGCTGTTGATCTACGAACAGGCGGCCCGCGATCCGGATTCGCTGCTCAAGCCGGGGGTGGTGCAGGGGGATTTCAAAGGCGATGCGACGGGTGTTCAGAAACTGCTGGTCGAGGGGAAAAGCGGCGAGTGGGTGGAGGGGTTTCATTTCTACGTGTTGCCGCAGGTCAAGGACGGGGACGGGGCGATGACCTACGTCCATGCGACCAAGGCGGCGCTGACCATCGACCCGCTGAAAAGCCAGCTGCGGGTGAAGCTGGAGGATGCGTATTTCGAGTCCAGAAACAAGGAGGGCAAGGTGGAGATGGGCTTCGCCGGGGAGGCGGAACCGCTGCTGATCGACTTGAAAAACCCGCGGGACCGCAAACTCAGCGCCAGCTCGATGTCGAACCAGCAGATCCGCCACGAAATCGCGACCGACCCGACGTTGAGTGCTGAAAAGAGGCGGAAAATGCAGCGGGAAATCATGACCCGTTATTCGTTCTCGATGGCCTGTCTCGCGTTTGCGTTCGTGGCGGTGCCGCTGGGCTTGCAGACGCGCCGGCGCGACACTTCCCGCGGGCTGATCATCAGCTTGCTGATCGGCTCGGGTTATTTCCTGGTGACGATGCTGGCGGACCAGTTCAAGACCCAGGCGGGGATGACGATGACGCTGTGGGCGCCGAACGTCCTCTGCGTGGTGTTAGGCTTGTTCCTGTTCCGAAGGGCGCGATTCAAGTAAGCTCCGGTGCCCCGATGAAAATTCTCCGCACGCTCACCAAAGCCTCCCGGGATGTCCGGGATTTCTTCGCGGCGGAGCGGGTGGCGCTGGCCCCCTTCGCCAAGGATCTGAGGAATTACACGGTGCCGAAATTCCGGCAGGACGCGTGGGCGGCGGCGAACGTGACGGTGTTGGCGCTGGCGCAGGGCATCGCGTTTGCGGCCATCGCCGGGCTGCCGGTGGTTTATGGAATCACCTGCGCGGCGGTGGCCGCTTTTGTCGCGCCCTTGTTCGCGGGCTCGCGGCACACGGTGCTCGGCCCGACCAATGCGACGGCGTTCATGCTGTTCAGCTTTTTCTCGGTGAACCCGGCGCTGGTCGGGCGCTGGGGCGAGCTGATCCCGCTGCTGGTCCTGATGGTGGGCCTGATGGCGACGGTGGGGGCTTTGTTCCGGGTGGCGGATCTTTTGCAATACGTCTCTCGCAGCGTGTTAGTCGGTTATATCTCCGGGGCGGCGGTGTTGATCGTGGCGAATCAATTGAAGCCGTTTCTCGGGCTGTCGGCTTATGTGAGCGACGCGGCGTCCTCGACGTTCGCGGGCCTGTTGTGGGGGCTGGCGCAGGCGCTGCCGCACACGCGGTGGGTGTCGGTGCTGATCGGTGCGGCGACCTTGCTGATCTACGCGGCGCTGCGCCGGTGGCGGCCGTCGTGGCCGGCCTTCGGGGTGGCGCTGCTGATTTCCTCGGCGATTTTCGGCACCTTGATCCGGGCGGAGGTGGTGCCGTTCAAAGGCGCGCAGACCTTCGTGACCTTCGGTTTCCAGGACCTGATACCGCGGGCGCCCCATCTCTTGCGGGCGGAAATTTTCGCCGACATCTCGGCGCTGTTGAGCATCGCCTTCGCCACCGCTTTCCTAGCCTCGTTGGAAAACACCTTGATGGCGAAAACGCTGGCGTCGAAAACCGGCGACCGGGCGGACGTGAACCAGGACATGCTGGCGGTGGGCATGGCCAATCTCGCGACCGCCTTCGCCGGCGGGATGCCGGCGTCCGGCTCGTTGACGCGCTCGATGCTCAACCACGATTCCGGCGCGCGGACGCGTTTCTCCTCGTTGCTGGCCGGGCTCTACACGATGGCTGCGGCGGTCTTGATCGCGGCGTCGGTGGGCTGGGGGGTTCCGCTGATCGACTTCGTGCCCAAGGCGGGGCTGGCGGCGCTGGTGATCGCGCTGTCGTTCTCGTTGTTCAACGTGAGGCACATCCGGATCTGCCTGCGCTCGACCTCGGACGACGCGGCGGTGCTGGTGATCACCTTTGTCTCCACGTTGTTAGCTCCTTTGCACGTGGCGATTTTCATCGGCGTGGCGATTTCCATCACGCTGTTCCTGCGCAAGGCGAGCCGGCCGTTTTTGATCGAGTATGAATTCAGCGAGGCGGGGGAGCTCCGGGAAATGGGCGAGAAGCGCACGCGGCCGATCCCCGCGATTTCGATCGTCCACGTGGAGGGGGATTTGTTTTTCGGCGCGGCGGAGTTGTTCCGGACGCAGATCCAGCGGACGGTCTCCGACCCGGCGATCCAGGTGATCATCCTGCGCTTGAAAAACGCCCGCCATCTCGATGCGACGAGTGTGATGGCGCTGGAGGACCTGATCCTTTTCATGCGGAAAAAAGGCCTGCACCTGATCGTGTCCGGCGCGACCCGCGAGGTTTACCGGGTGCTCAAGAAATCCGGCATTCTCGTCACCTTGCAAGCCGGCTGCGACCGCGGCGCGGGCGAGAGCAACATTTTCCTGACCAATCCGCGCAACCCGAATCTATCGACCCGCGCGGCGCTCAAGCGCGCCCAACAGCTCCTCGGCACCGAGAAGGCGGACATCCGGATTTTTTACGATCCAAGCCATCAGAGTCCGCCGGCATGAAACGCTCCGCCATCCTGGCTGCCAGCCTCGCGGTTGCCGTGGGGGTCGGCATCTGGTGGTTCTCGCCGGTGCAGGTTTTGAAACGCCGGACCGGGTCGCTGCTCGCCACGCTCACCTTGGATTCCGGCACGGGGAAGGCCGGCCGGCAAATGGCCGCCTGCTCGCTCAACGCCCTGCTCGCCTCCCAGGTGGAACTCGAAAACCCGGAGATCGAGGAGGCCAACGGCAGCTTCGAGCGCGCCGAACTCGAATCCGCGTTTTCATGGCTCTGCAACCAAGCCAGGCAGACCCGCTTCGAGGCCGGGAAATTCCATTCCGTCAGCGTCAGAGGCGACGCCGCCAAGGTGAAGCTCTCGCTGTCGGGACTCGTCGAGCTGCCGACTTATCGTCCGGCGGACGGGACTTACGAGGTCACCTTCGACTGGCAAAAGGAAGAGGATGGCTGGCGTCTCCACCGCGCGGTTTGGCGGCCGCTTCCCTGATCCGTCACGCAGAAAATGAACCCGCCGGCCACCGGGTTCGGCGCGCGGCGGGCAGCGTTTCGGCAAGCACGGTTGCCCGAATCCTTGGGAAAACCGTGGATTGCGGGCCGATTCTAGCAAGGTCGTTTTTTCTTGCCTCCTCATTACGAGGTCCTTATAAAAACCGCCCCCAAAGGGGACTACACACGATGAACCTGACCCGGAAATTCAAATCCGTGGCCCTGGCAATCGCCGGCGTCATCCTTATTCCCAGTTGTGCCACAACCGGGAGTGCAAACTCGAAATCTCAAATCCATCAGGGCGACTCCCGATACGCGGTGAAGTCAGTCCAACAGGGCAAGGCGTCCTGGTATTCGGTCCGGACCAATTCCGGCACCCGGACCGCCAGCGGCCAGCGGCTTTCGAACCACGCGGCCACCGCCGCTCACAAGACTTTGCCCATGGGCACCAAGGTCCGCGTCACCAACGAGAGCAACGGCAAATCCGAGGTGATGACCATCACCGACCGCGGTCCCTACACCAAGGGCCGCATCATCGACGTGACCGTCGGTGCCGCCGAGCGACTCGGTTTCGCCCATCGCGGCGTGGCGACCGTGAAGGTCGAAGTGCTCGGGAAAGTTAAAACGGACGGCGACTGAGTCACTTCGCCAGCCGCCGCTCGATGTCGCTCATGACCGGCCCGGAAGTGAGCATCAGCGGATGCATCAGGACGGGGAATTCCAGATTTTCCGCGCGGTCCCAGACGGAGCTTTCCGGCGGCAGGATGATCAGATCCATCGGCGTGCGATAGGAAGTGACGGGGATTTTCCCGAGGCGGTCCTGCGAGTTTTGGAGGCTTGCCAGAAACCGGCTGCCCGGTCGCATTTCCTCGGTTCCCTGGGTCGGGTAGAGCCAGGCGGCCTTGGTCCCGTGGTGAGGCGAGGAAATGGTAACGAAATTCTCGCACCGCGCCGCGCCGCCGAGGTGTTGCGAATACTCGCGGCTGACGATGCCGCCCATGCTGAAGGCGACGACGTTGATGGGTTCCTCCGGGCCGAACTTCGTGTCGATGTCCTGCTTGAGACGCGCGGCGATATTGGTCAGTCCGCCGCGGCCGTCGCTGGGTTTCAGGCGCGGCACGTAGCACTCGAAGCCGCGTTTTTCGAGGCGCTTCTTGAGCGTTTTGAACGCCGAGCCGGTTTCGAGAAACCCGTGGACGAGCACCACCCGCTTGACGCGCGGCGGGCGGGCGGGGTGACGAGAAGCTTGGAGAATTTACGGATCATGACCTTGGATCTAGCCGGGTGGCCACTGGAGCGGGCGTCCGCCCAGCAGGTGGACGTGCAAATGGGGAACAGCTTCGCCGCCGTCGGGGCCGTTGTTGATCACCAGCCGGTAGCCGGTTTCCGCGATGCCCTCGCTCCGCGCGACCGCGGCGGCGGTCAGCAGGAGGTGGCCGAGCAATTTCTCGTCGTCCTCGCCCGCCAGGCCCACGCGCGGGATCGCCTTGCGCGGGATGATCAGGATATGGACCGGCGCCTGCGGTGAAATGTCGCGGAAGGCCACGCAGCGCGCGTCTTCATGGACGATGGACGCGGGGATTTCCTTGTCACAGATTTTTTCAAACAGCGTCTTCTCGGACATACCGGGGGAAAGATGGCAGGGCGGCCGGGGCTTGCAAGAGGCGATGTGGCGGTGATCGCCGGTCGCCGCGAATGGAAGAAAATGAATTCGCGGCGACCGGTGATCGCCGCTACGCTGCCGCCATGGAACTCGCCGAAGTCACTTGCCCGACCTGCTTCGAAGTCTTTGAAGTCGCCATGCCGCACCCGGATGAAATGCCGGCGGAGGTGGACTACGACTGCGAAGTCTGCTGCCGCCCGATGATGATCGTGTTCACGGAAAACGAGGTTTACGCGAAGGGGCTGGGGGATTGAACCGGGAGGATGTTTCCCCGCCCGGGAACCCATCCTATCCCAATTCCTCCTCAATGAACTCAAGCACGAGGTCGATGAGTTCGTCCAGTCCGGCGGGGAGTTCTTCTTCGATGGTGGCGAGGTAATCCGCTTCGGTTTCGCTGTAGTCGTTGCGGTCCTCGCTGCGGGTTTCGCACCAACGGCTGGCGTTGAGAGGATCGACCAGGGTGGTCGCGTCGATGAGTTCGAAAGAGTTGATGATGCGCTGGTGATTCACCCCGCTCTGCCAGAAGCCATGCAGGCCGTCCTCGCTTTCAAGAAGCGAAACGGTCTCATAGACGTCCATCAGGGCACGTTCTTCGCGGCTGAGAGCACGCTCGGACGATGCGCTCTCAAGGCGATCGACGAGGATCTCGACTTTTTCGGGCCATTCAATGGGTTCTTGGGAAAACATTTCACGCGGGTCTAAAATGCGGGAGTGATCCTTGCAAAGCCAATTCCTGCTTGGAGTGAGCCGTCGCATGGACGAGGCGGCCACGCCCCCTATCAGTCCTTACGCGTCAGTTCGACGAAAACGTCCTCCAGCGTCGCGACGTGGCGGAACAACGAGCGGAGCGGCCAGCCGTATTGCGAGGCGAGGTTCGCGATGTGCTCGCGGGAATCGGTGCCGGAATCGACCCAGACGGTGTAGCGGGTCCAACCGTCGTCGAGCGGCTCGGGAGTGACTTTTTTCACGGGGTCGAGGCGATTGATGGCACCGGCGACGACTTCGGGGTCGGCTTGGATTTCCACCTGGATGCGGCCGGCGGCGCGCATCTGGCCGACGAGGTTGGCGGGCGTGTCGGCGGCTTTGATTTTCCCGCCGTCGATGATGATGACGCGGTTGCAGGTCATTTCCACCTCGGAGAGGATGTGCGTGGAAATGAGCACGGTGTGGGTCTGGCCGAGGTGGCGGATGAGCTCGCGGATCTGGCGGATCTGGTTCGGGTCGAGGCCGTTGGTGGGCTCGTCGAGGATGAGCAGCTCGGGGTCGTGAACGAGGGCATCGGCCAGACCGACGCGCTGGCGGTAGCCTTTCGAGAGGGTCTTGATCATCTTGCGGCGGACGTTGCCGAGGCCGCAGGTGTCGATGACGTCACCGACGCGGCGGCGGCTGTCGCTGCCGCCGAGGCCCTTGAGCTGGGCGCGGAATTTCAGGTATTCCTTCACCCGCATGTCCTCGTAGAGCGGGACGTTTTCGGGCATGTAGCCGATTTTCCGGCGGGCCTCGATCGACTGGCGGAAAATGTCGTGCTTGGCGATGGTGGCGGTGCCGGAGGTGGGCGGCAGGTAGCCGGTGAGCATCCGCAGGGTGGTGGTCTTGCCGGCGCCGTTCGGGCCGAGGAAGCCGACGATTTCGCCGCGCGCCACGGAAAAGCTGATGCCGCTGACCGCTTCGTGGCGGGCGTATCGCTTGGTAAGTTGGTTCACTTCGATCATGATTTCGGGTCCGTGGATTGCGGGGAAATTCGCGCCTGCGCGGTTGACGCGACGGGCTGCGCCCTTTAATGAAGCGCCGCGCGTGGCGGGCCAAGCGGGAAATTCGCGGGCTCGCCTCCTCATTTTACTCCTTTCTCATGAACTCTTCGGTTTCGCCGCGACAGAACGCAGACTTGCTGGAATCAAAATACACCGAATGGTGCGAGGACCCGAAGTCGGTCGATGCGACGTGGGCTGCGTTTTTTGAAGGATTCGAGCTGGGATCGGCCCAGGTGAAGCTCAAGGAGGAAGCCGCCGCCGCGGGAGTGTCCGCGCCGGCCTCGGACGCAGACCTGGCGTTTTTCGGCAAGGTGGTGAGTTTGATTTATAACTACCGCACGCTCGGCCACACCCAGGCCGCGATCAATCCGCTCGACGAACCGGAGCACAATCCGCGCTTGAAGCTCGAGCAGTTCGGCCTGACCGCCGCGGACCTCGACCGCGAGGTGTGGAACTCGTTTTTCCGCCACGGCGACAAGATGAAGCTGCGCGACATGGTGGCCGCGCTGGAGGCGACTTACTCGAACAAGATCGGATTCGAGTTCATGCACATCCACAACACGACCGTCCGCCACTGGGTGCGCGAGCGGATCGAGATCCACGCGGTGCGCAACGAGGCAACTCCGGCGAAGAAGCTCAACTCGCTGTGCTGGGTGCTGGAAGCGGAGGCGTTTGAAAACTTCCTCGGCAAGCGCTTCCTCGGCGAGAAGCGTTTCTCTAACGAAGGTGGCGAGGGCGCGATGATCCTGCTCAACGCGCTGCTGGAAGCCTGCCCCTCGCACGGCGTCAAGGAGATCGAAATGGGCATGTCGCACCGCGGGCGCATGAACATTCTCGCCAATTTCGTCCGCAAGTCCCTCACCACCATCCTTTACGAGTTCACTCCCACCTATGAACCCGACCTGGTCGCGGGCGATGGCGATGTGAAATACCATCTCGGCTACGAAAGCATCCGCGAACTGCCGGACGGCAAAGTCCGGGTCAGCCTCGCGGCAAATCCAAGCCACTTGGAGGCCGTCAACTCCATCGTCGAGGGCAAGGTCCGCGCCCGCCAGCGTGTTCTGTGCGAAGGCGGCGGGGAAATCGACCGCAATCAGGTCCTGCCGATCCTGCTTCACGGCGACGCCGCGTTTGCCGGCCAGGGCTCGGTCGCGGAGGTGCTCAATCTCTCCCAGCTCAAAGGCTACCGCACCGGCGGCACCATCCATCTGATCATCAACAATCAGATTGGTTTCACCACCATTCCGGCCGACGCCCGCTCATCCGCCTACGCGACCGACGTCGCGAAAATGATCGAGGCGCCCATCCTCCACGTGAACGGTGAGGAACCGATGGAACTCTACTGGGCCGCGCTCTTCGCCCTCGAGTTCCGCCAGAAATTCGGCCGCGACATCGTCATCGACATGTATTGCTACCGTCGCCAGGGCCACAACGAGGCGGACCAGGCGGCGTTCACCCAGCCCATCGTCGCGAAGAAAATCGCCGACCGCCCGACCTTCGGGAAAACCTACAAGCAGCAGCTCGTCGCCGAGGGCGTCATTTCCCAAGCCGATCTCGATTCGCTCGAACAGGCGATCTGGGACAAGCTGGAGACTGGCTATCAGAAAATGCTCGAGCTGCATGAGGCGGGCGACCGCACCGCCTTCAGCGGCTCGACCGGCATCGACCAGCCCGCCTATTCGCACGCGCCCGTTCCCACCGGCATCGATCGCGACACGCTCCAGCACATCGGCAAGGTGCTCACGACCATTCCTAACGACTTCAATTTGAACCCGACGCTCGAAAAGCGCTTCATCCCGCGGCGGGTCGAGGCGCTCGCCAACGGCGGCCCGATCGACTGGGCCTTCGCCGAGTCGCTGGCGTTCGGCTCGCTGCTGATGGAGGGAACTCCGGTGCGTCTATCAGGCCAGGACTGCCGGCGCGGGACCTTCTCCCAGCGGCACGCCGTTTTCTATGACTACGAGACGCGGGAGAGATACATTCCGTTGGAACATCTCGACCCCGCCCAATCGCGGTTCTGCGTTCACAACTCCTTCCTCTCCGAGTTCGCGGTGCTGGGTTTCGACTACGGCTACTCGCTTTCCTATCCGAGCATGCTCACCATGTGGGAAGCGCAGTTCGGGGATTTCTCCAACGGCGCGCAGGTCATCATCGACCAGTTCATTTCCTCCGCCGAGTCCAAGTGGCAGACGCCGAGCGATCTGGTGATGCTGCTGCCGCACGGCTACGAGGGCATGGGTCCCGAGCACTCCAGCGCCCGTCTGGAACGCTTCCTCCAGCTTTGCGCCGAGAAGAATCTAATCGTCGGCAACTTCACCACGCCCGCCCAGTATTTCCATGCGCTGCGCCGCCAGAAGCACCGGGACTTCCGCAAGCCGCTGGTGCTGATGACGCCCAAGAGCCTGCTCAGCCGGCCTGAGGCGGTCTCCCAGGAAGCCGACTTCATGGAAGGCACCTGCTTCCAGGAAATCCTCCCGGACACGAAATCCTTCGCCCATCCCTCGAACGTCAGCCGCATCATTTTCTGCAGCGGCAAGGTTTACTACGACCTCATGGCCTATCGTCAGGAAAAGGGCATCGAGAACGCGGCCATCATCCGCATCGAGCAGCTCTATCCGTTTCACCGCGAAATGGTCGAGGCCATCATCAGCCAGTATTCGAGCGCCTCGCACTTCGTCTGGTGCCAGGAAGAGCCGCTCAACATGGGTGCCTGGTCGTACATTTTCCCGCGCCTCGAACGCGCCGTCGGCAGCAAGATCCGCTATGCCGGCCGGGGGACTGCTTCCAGTCCCGCAGCCGGTTCCAAGGCGATGCACTACCGCGAGCAGAAGGCGCTCGTTTCCCAGGCCTTCGAGGTCTAACTCCGATTCAACTTTCCCAACTCTCACCCCGCTTCATCCATGTCACTCGACGTCAAAGTTCCTGCCGCTGGCGAATCCATCACCTCCGCCAACGTCGCCCGCTGGCACAAGAAAAACGGCGATGCCGTTAAAAAGGGCGACATCCTCGTCACCCTCGAAACCGACAAGGTTTCCAACGAGCTCGAAGCTCCTGCCGACGGAATTCTCGAAATCCTCGTCGGCGAGGGCGAGGAAGTCTCCATCGGCACCTTGATCGCCCGCATCTCCGGTGAAGTCGCCGCAACCGCCGCCGCCGCTCCGCCGGTCGTCCAGACTCCGGTTGTTGCCCCTGTCGCCGCGTCCGGCGCGGTCATCGAACTCAAAGTCCCCGCCGCCGGCGAGTCCATCACCTCCGCGAACGTCGCGAAATGGCGGAAGAACGACGGCGAACAGGTCGTCCAGGGCGAGGTCCTCGTCACTCTCGAAACCGACAAGGTTTCCAACGAACTTGAAGCCCCCGCATCCGGTCGTTTGAAAATCATCACGCCCGAAGGCGAGGAAGTCTCGATCGGCGCGATCATCGCGACCATCGATACCGCCGCCACCGCGGGCGCGGTTCCCGCTCCCGCGGTCGCTGCCGCCGCTCCGGCCCCGGCCGCCGCGCCCGTCGCGATCAAACCCGATTTCTCCGCACCCGCCGCCCCGGTCGAGCGGGTCACGCCATCCGAAGTGAGCGACGGCCGGACCACCCGCAGGAAGATGTCGATGCTGCGCCGCAAGATCGCGACGCACCTTGTCAATGCCCAGCAGACCGCCGCCATTCTAACGACCTTCAACGAGGTGGACATGAGCTCGGTGATGGACCTCCGCAAGCAGGTGCAGGAAGACTTCATGAAAAAGCACGGCGTGAAGCTCGGCTTCATGTCGTTCTTCATCAAAGCCGTGGCGCAGGCGCTCAAGGACGTTCCTTCCATCAACGGCCGCATCGAAGGCACCGAGATCATCGAGAACCATTTCTACGACATCGGTGTCGCCATCGGGTCGGAAAAAGGCCTGTTCGTTCCGGTCCTTCGCGACGTGGACAAGAAGTCCTTCGCCCAGATCGAAAAGGAAATCCTCGACTACGCCAAGAAGGCCAAGGACGGCAAGATCACCCTCGACGACCTCTCCGGCGGCGTCTTCTCGATTTCCAACGGCGGCACCTATGGCTCGCTGCTCAGCACGCCGATCCTCAACCCGCCGCAAAGCGGCATCCTCGGCATGCACACCATCCAGCAGCGTCCGGTCGCGCTCAACGGCCAGGTCGTCATCCGCCCGATGATGTATCTCGCGCTCAGCTACGACCACCGGTTGGTGGATGGCAAGGAAGCCGTCACCTTCCTGATCCGCATCAAGGACAGCCTCGAGTCGCCGACGCGTCTGCTGTTGGAGATGTGATCTGATCCCCGGCTGAGACAGCCGGGACACATTCTTCCAGGCACGCGGTGCCGAAGAGCGTGAAGCCGGTGGATTGCTCGATCTGGATGTCGAGGATCTGTCCGGTGAGACGGGCCGGGTCGCCGTCGAAAATGACGATCTTGTTCTGCAAGGTCCGGCCGGTAAGGCGGGCGGCGTTGTTTTTCGACGGGCCTTCGCAGAGCACTTGCTGGCGGGTGCCGACGACGGCGGCGTTGCTGGCGATGGCGAGGCGGTCGACCACGGCGAGCAGGCGCTGGTTGCGCTCTTCCTTCACGGATTCGTCGAGTTGGCCGTCCATCTCGGCGGCGGGGGTGTTGCGGCGTTTCGAGTAGCGGAAGACGAAGGCGTTGTCGAACTTGAGGCGCTCGACGGTGTCGATGGTGGCTTGGAAATCTTCCTCGGTCTCGCCGGGGAAGCCGACGATCATGTCGGTGGTGATGGCAAGGCCGGGGCGGGCGGCTTTCATTTTCTCGCAGATCTCGATGAACTTCTCGTTTTTGTAAGGCCGGCGCATTTCTCGCAGGATCCTATCGGAGCCGCTCTGCATCGGGAAATGGATGTGCGAACAGAGTTTCGGCAGATAGGTGAAGGCGGCGACGAGGTCGTCCCGGTAACCGATGGGATGCGGCGAGGTGAAACGGATGCGCTCGATGCCCTCGACTTCGTGCACGGCTTCGAGCAGTTGGACGAAAGGCGACTTGCCGTCGATTTTCGGGAACTCGGTGCGGCCGTAAAGGTTGACGATCTGGCCTAGCAGGGTGATTTCCTTCACGCCGTGGGCCGCGAGGTGGCGGACCTCGCCGACGATCTCGGCGATGGGCCGGCCGCGCTCCTTGCCACGGGTGTCGGGGACGATGCAGAACGAGCAGCGCATGTTGCAGCCCTGCATGATGGAGACAAAGGCGGAGGCCTCGTGCGCTTTAGGGACGTGGTCGCGGATGGTGTTTTGCGAGCCTTCCTCCTCGGCGGTGTCGCAGACGCTGGTGCCGCGGAGGGAAAACGCTGGGTCGTCCATGCGGGCCTCTAACCGCCGCTGGAGGATGGTGTCCACGTATTCGAAAACCTTGTGGTATTTCTGGGTGCCGACGACGACGTCGAGGTTCGGCAGGGTTTTGAAAAGCTCCTCGCCGCGCGACTGGGCCATGCAGCCCATGAAGCCGTAAACGACGTGTTTGCGGTCGCGGCCCTTGTGGATGAGGTTGCCCATTTTGCCGAGCGCCTTCTGTTCCGCCTGGTCGCGGACGGAGCAGGTGTTGATGAGCACGGCGTCGGCCTCGTTTTCATCGGTCGTGACCGTGTAGCCGCCCTCGCTGAACATCCGGGCGACTTGCTCGGAGTCGCGCTCGTTCATCTGGCATCCGTAGGTCTTGACGTAAACTTTGGGCATGGAATTTCCGGGTCGGGCGCGCAAGCTAGTCAGGAAAGGCCGAAGGTTCAAGGCCTCAGGAGCCATCGTCGAAAGGAACTTCCCCAGGCCGCCCGCGGAGACGGTATCGCCGCAGGTCTCACGGATCGTCTCCGCCGGACTTGTGGAAATCGACGGGCCCCGTGTCTTTGGCGCGCTTACTCTTGTCCGGCAGGCTCGGCGTCCTTCTTCGCTGCTTTTTCTTCAGCTTTTTGCATGCTTTCGATTTGCTTCCGGAATCCTTTGATGCCCGGAACCAACGGGCTTTCCGGGGCGAAGGCGATGGCTTCATCCACGGCTTTGAGCGACTCTGCGAGCTTGGTCTGTTGTGCTAGAATCTTCGCGCGGGTCATCATGATCTGTTGGGCGTCACCATTTCATCACTCAAGCCCAATGCTTCGAGCTCGGAGATCAGCGCCTTGGCCTTTTCCACGCCCGTGGCTTTTTCGGCGGCGGCAAACGCCTCGTCACGGGTGGTCTTTCTCTCACGGAGTTTGTTGAGGTGCTCGACATAGTTCTCCGGCCCACCTTTTTGATAGCCGGTTTTGGCGTAAGGGCGTTCTTCGGCATCGCACAAGAGGATGGTTGGGTAACCCTTCACGCCATACTTGACCCTGAGCTCGTTGTTCTGTTTCTGGGTTTCCTCGGAGAGCTTGGATTTGTTCTTCGGGAAATCGAGTTCGACGAGGACGAACGAGTCCTTCACGCAGGCCCCTGCGGTCGAGGTTATCGAACAACTCGCCGCAGGTCTCAATCGAACCAGTCGCACATCGCGTAATACGCGGCGACATCCGCGGCGCGGCCGGGCCGGGTGTGTTTTTCTAGCAGTCGCTTCGGCGGGTTGTGCGGGGTGTGAGGCAGGAACGGCGCATACCAGAGAAGGAAGGGCTTCTTTTCCTGGGTCGCGAGGTCGAGGAAGTCGCTGACGGGTTGCATCCCTTCGCGGCCGATGCTGAGGCCTTCATCGCCGTGGCGGCCACCGCGTTTCGGATCGCCATGGGTCATGCCGTGGGTAAATCCGCCGTCTTGGAACGATCCGAGGAAGAGCAGGGGGCGGGTTTTCATGGGCGGATTTTTTTAGGTGCGTTGTGATACGCTGCGGCTTCCTACGGATCTGCGTTCCTTGGGAAACGTTCCCGCCACCATCGCCCCGAGGCGGCCGTTGCCAGCCGGTAGCCCGAGCTTCCATTCCATGGCGGGTTGGGTGAACCAGAACTCGCGTTTCTCCGGCCAAGCCTGCTCTGCGGCACAGGCTTGGAAATGGCAGGCAAAGATCATGCCGAATAAGATCGCTGAGAATCCTTTCATGGACGCCAAGGAGCGGGAGGTCGATGGGCAGGGGGGCTCACAAAACTGATCCTTGATCACTTTTTCAATGCGAAGGCCCGGGCGGCCGGCTTGTCCGCGGCCGGGAAGTCCTTCGGGATCGGCTGGGTCACTTTGCCGGTCGCCGCCCATTCTGAGCCCCGCAGGAAAGTGGTGATGAAGCCGACTCCTTCGAATGCCTCGGTGTCGTGGCCAAGCGTCGTGTGGAAGACACGGCCTTTGCCGTAATCGATCACCATCAGCATCGGTTCGTTGCGGCCCGCCGCCTTGAGCTCCGGGGTGTCCGCCGCCGTGGCGAGGATGGTCATGTTCTCGCCCGGGCCGCGCAGGCGGGAGTAGCATTCATCCTTGGAGTGCATCCAGAAATCCGGAAGGTCCTTGGTGATCGGATGGGCTTTGTCCCGCATGGTGACCACGAATTCGCCTTGCGGGCCGTGGGTGCCGCATTTGCCGGCGCCGGGGTCGCGGACGACCTTGCCATCGGCATCGTAATAGACATAGGGTCCGGATGTTTCGTTGCGGCCGCCCCATCCGCCGAGGCCGATCATGCGGTTGAACTCCTCCCAATTTCCCCAGCTGTTGTCCGCGGCGTGGACGACGACGAGTCCGCCGCCGTTTTTCATGTAGGTTTCCAGATTGCGCCGCGTCGTTTCCGGCCAGTCCGCGGCCCCGTAGCCGAAGTTGCTGACCACGATGGCGTATTTCGTGAAATCCGGCGAAAAATCCGGATCGGGCACCGGCTTTTCGGTTCCCTCGGATTCGCCGGCGCCTGCTAGGGGAAGCCAATCCTGTTCGCGTTTGAAGTTGGAGATGAATTTCGTCCTCGCAACCTCCACCTCGAACAGGCCGCTGCCTTCCAGATATTGTTTCATCATGACCGTCGATTTCGGCCAGACGGCGTGGTTGTTCTGGCCATCGACGATGAGGGCCTTGAGCTTTTCGGCGGCGGCTGCGGGCAGTGCCAGAACCAGGGACGCGGTGAGGAGGCGTGTAAACATTTTCATCGGCTGATACTACGTGCGGGCGTCGCTGATTCGATCATGAAGTAATGATCCACCCCGTGCCGCAGGGAGTGGCATGCAATCCGCGGATCCGAATGAGGAGGAAGACCTCGCCGCAGGCAGCCCGCGCGTGCCGCCGCCCTGCGCGACAAGCTCGCCGCCTGGTGGCCGGGGAAATAGCCAACGGATCCATCCACAACCCGACCCGGATGAATCGGTCGGCTCGACAAGTGTGGTGTTTTCGAAGCTTCACCGGCACTGGATCGATTCGGCGGGCAACACATGAAGCGGATCATCGCTTCGATTTTTTCGCAGCCTTTTTTTCGCGGCCGGGTTTGTTTTCCCCGGGATCATGGATGCTGGGTTTCTGGCCATAGAGCACCGGTTTGAAGCTAGTACCCTCGTTGGTTTCCGGCGGCGTGACGCCGGTGAGGTCGCAGAAAGTGGCGAGCAGGTCGCCGAGGTAGATGTTTCCGGGTGCGCGGCTGCCGGGCTTGATGCCGGGTCCCTTGACGATCATCGGGACACGCCAGGTGTGCTCGTAGAGGTTCTGTTTTCCCTGCAGCCCGTGGCGGCCGATGGCGATGCCGTGGTCGGCGGTGTAGAAGATGTAGGTGTTTTCAAGCTCGCCCATTTCCTCAAGCCGTGCGAGAACGCGGCCGATCTGGATGTCGATGATTTCCGAGCAGGCGTAGTCGCGGCCGATCTCGTTGCGGATCGTCGCCTCGTCGCGGCGATCCCACACGCCGCTGACCGCCTTCTCGTCGCGCACGTCGCTGTGGGTGTTGTCGAGTGGATGGGCGGGCAGCCAGTTGGGCGGCAGCGGCGGCTGTTTGGGGTTGGCGGGCGGGCAGGCTGATTTGTCCGTGTGGTTGGTGGCGCCGTATTTTGCGAGCAGCTCCGGCTTGCCATCGCGGGTGTCATGGGGATGCGACAGGCCGAAGTAGATGAAAAACGGGCGCTCGTCCTTTTTCTCTTTTCCGTTCGCCGAGTTAATCGAGCACGCGGTCTGAGGCGTGCCAAGCACTGCCGGATTCGTCGGTGCCGCCGCGCTTGGTGGCGTCGTGGACGACGCCGAACTCCTTGTTCGCTGCGGCATAGCTGTTGCCTTGTTTGCAGGTGCGCATGGTGGCGTATCCTGCGCGGTTGAAGACGGCGCCGATGGTGTTTTTCTCAAGGTTGGGCGGGCATTTCTCCGCACCGGGGCCGATCGGCAGGTGCCAGACGGTGCGACCGCTCATGATCATGTGTCGTGAGGGCGTGCAGACCGCGCCGCTGAAGGAGCCCATGTGATGGGCGGAATCGAAGATCATGCCGCCTGATGCGAGGCGGTCGATGTTGGGCGATTGAAGAGTGGATTGCGGGTTGTGGAACTTGAAGTCGAACGGAGACTGGTCGTCGGTGAGGATGAAAAGGATGTTCGGGCGGCGCGGTTCCGCGGCGTGCGATGATGCGGCGAACAAGAGTGCGGCGGTGAGTGCGGTTAAGAGAGTTTTCATGGAATTTGGATGGGTGGTTTTCCCGCGGTTCACTTGGATGTTTCAAGCATTGGCCAGCTGACGGATTTTTCGCCGGGTTGTTTCGTTCCGGGCGTGCTACGGCCTTCCTCCACATATCGTTTCATCAAGACGGCGATTTTTCCGACGACCTCCGGGTTCTCTTTGGCGAGGTCCTTGGTTTCACCGAGGTCGGACTCCAGTTGATAGAGCTCGCGTTTCCCGTTTTTGAGGAAAATGAGCTTTCACGGGCCTTGGCGGATGGCGAGGTCGCGGCCCATCGATTGGTGGACGGTCGCCTCGCGCAGGGTTTCCTTGGCGGTGCCGTTCAGAGCGGGCAGGATGCTCACGCTGTCCTCGCCGGCGTTGTCGGCGGTGGCGATGACGAGGGTGTTTCCGGCGAGACCTTTCTTTTCAAGGGCGTCGAGGAGTTGGCCGAGCATGTGGTCGCCCTGATAGACCCAGTCGCCGTATTCCGGGTCGTTTTTCACCTCATCCTTGGCCCCGCTCTTGCCGACGAATTCCGGTGCCGGGGCGACGGGCGTGTGCGGCGGGCACATGGGGAAATAGAGCAAGAACGGCTTGTCGGCCTCGCGCTTGCCGATCCACTCGACCGCCTTGGCGATTCACTCTGCCGGAGCTTCTTTAACAGCGATGACGATGAGGCTTGTATCGTCGATCCCGGCGTTGTCGATGGCGCGTTTTAGAAGTGTTTGCGCGGTGGCGGCGGGGGCGTCGCAGCAGGTCGCGAGGGCGTCGGAAATGTGGCGTTCCCAGAGTCCGTCGACGAGCCCGTCCGAGCAGACGAGGAAGCAGTCGCCGACCTCGTAAGTGATGGCGGCGAAATGGGGGTTCACCTTGTCGTGGCCGCCGCCGACGACTTCGTAAAGGGCGGCCCGCCGAGGGTGGGAGCGGTATTGGACCTCGCTGATTTCGCCGCGTTTCCACTGGCTCCAGGCATAGGTGTGGTCGCGGCTGAGTTGTTCGAGCTTGCCGCCGCGGGAGCGATAGATGCGGGAGTCGCCGGCGTTGGCGATGTAGAGGTTTTCCGGGGTGAACCAAGCGAGGGCGAGGGTGGCGGCCATGCCGTTTTTATCGGCGCTGCCGTTGCCGGTGGCGTTGATCTCGTCGTGAATGGAGCGGAGGGCGTCGGCGAGGTGGCTGAGCGAGTCCGGAAACAGCCCGGCGGCGGCGGCCTTGAAGGTTTCCGGGATGATTTCGGTCATCTGTTGGAGGATGATCGAGGAGGCGATGTGGCCGGCGTTGCTGCCGCCCATGCCGTCGGAAACGGCGAAGACGAGGTCGTGGGTGGCGAGTGCGTGGCTGCCTGTTTCCGGAAGGATTTCCGCGCCTTTTGGCCCGGAGGCGAAGGCGATCAGCGAGTCGTCGTTGCGGAGTTTGCGGGACCCGCTGTGGGTGAGGGCGGCCCAATGAAGGATTGCGGCTTCGGTCACGGATGGCTTGGGGTCAGATGGCGGGTGAGACGAGGCCGGGCGGTGGTGGCAGGATTTCGGCGAGCTCGAAGTCGATGATGCAGAAGCAGCCGAGCTTGTCCGAGTAGGTGATGTTGCGCGGCTCGGCGTCGAGGTGGCGGATGCCGTATTCGCGCTCCAGCTTGGCGAAGAGCTGGTCGGATTTCGCTTTGGAAATCTGGGTGGCGAGTTTGCCGCAGTTGGTCGAGACGAAGTAGAGCTCTTCCGGGTGCTCCTCCAGCAGGCGGGGCACGTACGGGCAGCCGCGTTCTTCGAGCGCTTTGAGCACGGCGACCTCGGTGGCGTAGCGCTTGTCCGCGTCGGTGCCTCGCAAGCGCTTGTGGACGTTGCCGTAAAAATCGATCCGCACGTTCGAGCGAATGCCGTCCTTGAGGGGTTCGAGGGCCATGAGTGTGCTTTTAAGGAAGCCCCGGCGGCAGGGTCTGTCACGCATTTGTTGTGATTTTCGCAGGAATGCCGCTTGGGAAAAATTCCGGAAAAGTCCGTTGCCAGTCCGCTCGTGCAAGGTTATGCAGCGCCATGTCCATTGTTGCCGAAGACTCCGCCGTGATCGTAAAAACCAAGGAACTGTGCGCCCAGATCGCCAGCGATCCTTCATTTCTCAAGCTTCAAGCCGACGTCGAGCGCTTCTTGGGCGATGATTCGGCCCGCCTTCAATACCAGAGCGTCCACGAGCGCGGCGAGGAGCTGCACCACAAACAACACGCCGGCGTCGAGCTTGGTGCGTCGGAAATCCGCGAGTTTGAAAGCGCCCGCGACGCGCTTTTCGAAAACGAAATCGCCCGTGATTTCCTCTCCGCCCAACGCGAACTGGAAACGCTGCAGAAGGAGATCGGCAAATACGTCGGCAGCACGATCGAGCTCGGCCGGGTGCCGACTGCGGACGAGCTTTCCAGCAAAGGCGGCGGTTGCTGCGGCGGTGGTGGCGGCGGCGGATGCGGCTGCTGAAGCGTTCTGATTTTCACCCAAAGGCCCGCCATTTTCCGATGGCGGGCCTTTTTATTGGTGCTGGAGCCGCGAGGCGGCCGGGCCGTCGAGGAAGAATTGCGCGGCCGGGTGGGTTTTGAGGCAGGAGGCACCGACTTTGCTCGAGACGGGGCCTTCGATCGCGCGCCGCACGCCGCGCGATTTCACGGTTCCCCAGGCGAGAACGGCGATTTTACGGGCCTCCAAAACCGTGCCGTAGCCCATGGTGATGGCGTGGGTGGGCACATTGTCGATGCCTCCGAACGCGCCAGCCACGTCCTGCCGGAGCCGCTCGCTGAGCAGGACCCGGTGGGTGCGGCAATCGAGCGGAATCCCCGGCTCGATGAACCCGATTTCACCTAAGCGCCCCATGCCAAGAATCTGATAGTCGATGCCGCCGGCACGGGCAATTTTCGCCTCGTAGTTGGCACAATGGGCGAAGGCTCTCACATCGGCGACGGTCGTCGAGAGGAAGTGGATGTTCGCAGGCGGGATGTCGATGTGGTCGAACAAATTCCGCTGCATGTAGGACCGGAAACCCGCCGGGTGGGCGTTTTCGAGTCCGAGGTATTCATCGAGATTGAAGGTGACGACGTTCTGGAACGACAGGCGTTCCTCGCGGTGGAGGTAGATGAGTTCCTGGTAGAGTGGCAGCGGGGTTTTTCCGGCTATCAGGCCGAGGACCGCGGTACGTCCGAGGACGGCCCGGTCGCGGATCAACAACGCGATTTCCGCCGCGATCTGGGCGCAGGCGTAATCGCGAATTGAGAAAATCCGGCAGCGGGGGGGGCGTGGCATCGCTAAGGATGTTAGACTCGAATTTCGATTTCGACAATCAGATTGATCTCAACCGCGACATTAAGCGGGAGCGCCGCGACGCCGAGGGCGGTGCGGGAGTGTTTGCCCTTGTCGCCGAAGATTTCGACGAGCAGTTCGGACGCGCCGTTGATGACTTGCGGGTGGCCGTGGAAGTCGGGCTCGGAGTTGACGAAGCCGTTGAGGGTGACGATCCGCTTCACCTTGTCGAGCGAGCCGATTTCATCCCGGATGACGGCGAGGCGGTTGAGAATGACCATGCGGGCGCCTTCCCTGGCCTCGTCGACGGAGACCTCGGTGGGGACCTTGCCGATGACTTTGGTGTCGCCGTCGATGGGCAGGCCGCCGGAGAGGAAAAGCAGGTTGCCGCTGCGGACGCAATTGACGTAGGCGGCGATGGGGGTGGGGACGGCGGGCAGGGTGAGGCCGAGGGCGCTGATTTTTTCGAGGATGGACATGGGAAGATTCGGTTACCGGGTGATGGGGAAATCGTCGGTGATGAGAGAAACGAGTTGCTCGCCGGAGCGGGTGAGCGTCGCTTGGTTGCCCTCGCCGGTGATGAGTCCGCGGGTGAGGTAGCGCTGCGGCACATCAGACGGGCGGACGGAGGTGACGAGCGGCGCGGCGACTTCCCGCTGGCTGGGATTGAAGGCCACTGGCAGGCCGGTGGCGCTGAAGCTGATTTCCCATGAGACGGCGGTGGCGGCGGACCCGCGCTTGATCCACGGGTAGCGCGCGACGAAATCCGGCGTGCCGCGCGACGGGACGGTGACTTTGAAATAGACCGGGGTGTTGGCGATGAACTCGCTGAACTGGAGCGCGGGATTGGCCCGGTGCTCGATGAAGAAGCGCGAGACTTCGGAGCCGCTCAGGTTCATGCCGTTGAAGACGCCGTGGAAATTCGTCCCGCCGCCGCATTTCTGATGCCACTCTTCATAACGGGTGCTCAGCAGCATGCCGAGTTCGAGATGGCAATGGGCGCGCGTCCGGTCGATTCCCGCGCCGGTGTAGCCCATCCGGCCGAGCACGGAACCGGCGTTGACCGAATCTCCCGGCTGGCAGGTGATTTCCGCGAGGTGGGCGTAAAGCGAGAACACCGACGAGTTTTCCCAAAAGTGTTCGATGACGACGTATTTGCCGTAGTTGCTGCGTCCGGCGACGGGGCTGACGTGGGCGACTCGACCTGCGGCGATGCTGGAAACCAAGTCGAGCGGATTGCCGGCCTTGTCGCGTTTCACCGGGGAAATATCGATGCCTTCGTGGAATTTCGTCAGTAAAACCCGGTCGTTGACGCGGATGGCGGTGCGGACGAAGCCGTAGGAACCGGCTTCCCACGGCTTGCTGGTCTGGCCCTCGAAGGTCCGGTCCACATACATGTAAAAGCGGTCCGGCTCGCCGGTGAAGAGGTGCTGGTTTTCCGTCGGCAGGCGGAGATCGATCGGCGCGGCCGCCAGAATGCCGGCCAGCGAGAGGAGGAGAGCGGGGAAGCGGATCATTTCGAGCAGCTATTTCTTTTTGTTAACTTCATCGGCGCGCGGCAGTTCCTCGTCGAGAAGTTTGACGTCTGGGAGCGTGACGCCCTTCCAGATCACGATGAAACCGTCGTTGACCTGCTTGTCGATGATCACTCCATCGACGGCGCGGCCGTTGACCTGCGCGATCAGCCAACGGCCCTGGTTGGAGGCGGTGACGGCGGCCAGGCGGTTGGAGGCGTTGGTCTTGAGCTTGAAAACGATTCCAAACCCCTCGCCCGCATCCGAGGGGAACGGACTGAACGACACGATATCCTTCATGCCAAGCTCCGGCATGCGGCGGAAATATCGGGTCTGCTCGCCAATCACCTGCGGGAAAATCATCTTCGGGTTGTCGGTGGCCTCCGTCTCCAGATGGAAGGTGACGGACGCCTTGTTTTCATTCTTCCCGCCCCCGAAAAGCGGCGGTGCGAGAGCCAGGACGGCCACCATCAGGAGTGCTGCGACGCGCGATTTCATGGGCGGAGTGAAGCAGAACAAGCCGATCCCGGAAGAAAAATCGAGTGCCTCGGCGGTAGATGGGAATTCACCAACATCGATTTCCGCCAAGTTCCACATCCTTCTCCACCGCCGCCACATCGCCCCTCGCTTCCAGTGGAAAGCCCCCGGCAGCCTCCACAGCACCCGCCACCATCGCCCGCAAAGAACCCGGATTCGCCGCCGACTTCCGCCTCGGTGATGACACCCACCGGGAAATCATCGCCAGCGCCAGCGCGTTTCCCGGCCACCTCGAAGTGACCGCCACCGCCGCCAAATTCATCGATTACTCCATGCCCGCCGATTTCGTCACCGATCTCCAGACCGACCTCGCCGCCATCGACGGCAAGAAATCCGAGCAAACCGACGACCGCATTGAAGACATCGGCGACAACGCCGGCAATCGCGCCCTCGTCAAGGAAGCCCGCGACCTCATCAAAAGCCTCGGCACCTCCGCGAAAAACCGCTTCCGCCGTGACCCCGCCATCCTCGCCGAGTGGACCACCGCCTCCCGCATCCACCGCACCGGCGGCAGCGGTCCGGAGGAAATCCCGCCAGTCACCCCGCCGGTTCCTTGATCGGCTAGCCATCCGCCTCGCACCGAAACAGCTCCATCTCTCGCAGATGGAGCTGTTTTATTTCTCCCCGGCGGATTCAAGGGGTCGTGCGTCCCGTATCACAGGCGGCGGGTGAGGTTGTATTATTGGAAGCAATGGACGGAGGCACGGAGTCAAAGCCATCTGGATCGTGCTTCACTACGGGCCACAGTCAGCGTCTTCATGGTATGACGGAGAGTGTTACCATGTTTCTGAAAAGCAATTTGAAATGATGCCGCTGGAGGTGGATCAGCGGGTGGCTCGAACTCAAGATCCGCCCAGCAACCCGCGAATTCATGAACAGGAGACGCCTAATTTCCGGCAAAAGCCATTGCGCTTACCATTGCCGTTGACCCGCCCCCGTTCACTGGCGAGGGTGCGCCCATGTTTATCGATCACATCCGCATTTTCGGAAAGGCCGGCGACGGCGGCAACGGCGTTGTCTCATGGAAACGTGAAAAATTCGTCCCCCGCGGCGGGCCGGACGGCGGCGACGGTGGGAGGGGAGGAGACATCGTCCTCGTCGTGGACAACTCGGTGGACAACCTCCGCGCCTATCATTACGACCCCAAGCTCATCGCCGAGGACGGCAAAAACGGCGCGGGCGGGCGCAAAACCGGGAAAAGCGGCAAGATCGTCATCGGCAAGGTTCCTCCCGGCACCGTGGTTTTCCGCAGCAACGCGGTCACCGTTCAGGAAGCCGTGGAATTCGAGCGCAGCGCCGAGGGCATCGACCTCGAGCCCATCGCCGACCTCACCGAGATCGGCCAGGAATTCGTCCTTTGCAAAGGCGGCGATCCCGGCAAGGGCAACTGGAATTTCAAAACCGCCACCAACCGCACCCCGGTCGAGCACACGCTCGGCACTCCGGGCGAAGTCTCCGTTTTCTATCTCGAACTCCGCCGCATCGCGGATGCCGGTCTGGTCGGATTCCCCAACGCCGGGAAATCGACGCTGCTCGGCAAGCTTTCCGCCGCCAAGCCGAAGGTCGCTTCTTATCCGTTCACCACGCTCCAGCCGGTTGTCGGCGTCGTGGAGTTCCCGAGCTACCGCCGCTGCACCATCGCGGACATTCCCGGCCTGATCGAAGGCGCGCATGAAAACCGCGGTCTCGGCCACGAGTTCCTCCGCCACATCACCCGCTGCCGGGTGCTGCTTTTCGTCATCGACATGGCGGGCAGCGAGGGCCGCGATCCGATTTCCGATCTGGAAATCCTCCGTCGCGAGATCAAGGAATACGACGACGAGCTCGCCCGCTTCCCGTGGAAAATCATCGCCAACAAGATGGACCTCGAAGGTGCCGCCGAGAACCTCGAAATCTTCCTCGCGCGCTTTCCCAAGATCGACATCATCCCGATCTCCGCGGAAGGCGAAACGGGCTTGGATGACCTCAAGCAAGCGCTCGACAACGAGATCGGCCATCGCTCGGACAAATAATCGCCCGCCCGATTCATGGACACGTCACCCCAGCGGGTTTTCGTTTACGGCACCCTTCGGCGGGGTGGCTCGAACCATTTCCGGATGGCCGGCGCGGAGTTCCTTTCCAGCGGAACCATCAGCGGCAGGATGTATCGCATCGACTGGTATCCCGGCCTGGTCCTCGACCCTGCGGGCGATGAGATTCACGGCGAGGTTTACGCGGTCGGGCCCGAGTTGCTCTCCGTGCTCGACGTCTTCGAAGGCGTTTCGGCCGGCGAGGTCGAGGGCAGCGAATACCGCCGCGTCGAGACCACGGTCATGCAACAAGACAGCCAGACGCTGAGCGCCTGGATCTGGGAATGGCGCGGTCCCGTCGATGAAAGCCAGCGCGTGTCCGGCGGCGACTGGCTGAAAGAGGAATTGTAGCCGACCGCGCGGTTAGCGGCATCCCGGATTCACTTTCGACACCGGCAGCGGATAGATGGGTGGGAAATAAAGACGGTCGAGCGGGTTCGGAGCCGGCTCGGCGACGACTGCCACCTTCGCGCTCTTCGCGCTTTTCGCACTCTTCGAGCTGTAAACTTCGGCATTGCCGCTGTTCGGATCGAGCCTGGCGAGCAGTGCCTGGACGGCGGCGACCGACTCGGGCATCGTGGCGATCGCGCATTGGGAGGCGATCCGCATGCAGTCCGGGGCGGCGGTGATGGAGGTTTCGACGATGGCGGTGACGAGGGCGATGTCGGCGTCGCTGGCCTTGATGGCCGTTTTGACGATTTCGCAAGCACAGCTCGGATTGGCTGCGACTTCGGACTCGACGACTTCGAGGACCTTGGCCACGTCGAGCTTGATCCGTTGTTCGACGGAAAGGGCGACCGCGAGGCAATCCGCGCCTTTTTCGGATTTGCCGGATTCGCGATAGACCGCGGAGATCAGCGCCAAGCCGGTTTGCAAGGTGTCTGCCGAGATTTCGTAAGTTTCGCCGGAGGTGCTTGTGGCGACTTTGCGGTAAGGGGACGGGTCGCGCAGGATGCCGAGGTCCACCACGGATTCCACGTTCTTCGGGTGTGAAGCCTGCGGATTGAGAGTCAGGCCGTCTTGAGAAGCGTAAACCGGTCCGCCGTCAGGAAGGAATCCTTGGGCTTTTTCCGTCGTCGGCACTTCATAGTGTCGGGGCCGGAGCAAAACTAGACAGAGACGGTTCAAAACTAGACACTTCATAGTTGCCAGTCACGGCGACGCCTTCGGTGAAGCGTGGTTCGTTGGTTCCATCGAAGTCGCCAGCATTGCTGCTGATTTCGGAGGAGCGGGGGGAGTTGGCCAGATTCTGAGCGGAAAGCGGAGCGATCGCGCTGAGAACGAGGAGAGCAACCATGTGGGGGAACACGGGTGGTTTCATGGGGTGTGGGGGAGCGGGGAGCCGTGGAAAACCTAATCAACCGGAGCGGGTATTGGCAAATACTGATCTCCACGTGATGGCGTAGGATTCGCGGCTGGTTATTAAGCTGCTGAAAATTAACAAGTTATTGAGATTTCGATCCTCGATTTCACAGATGGTTTCGGTTTCTTGAACTTCGCTGGATCAGAAATGAACCGCGAGAGGGCGAAAATCATCGGTTCGATGGAGCCTTGAATTTGGAAGTGGCGATTTTGCCGGGCTGTGTTTGGCTGACGCCGGGCCTGGTATTTTACCGGTCCGGCGAATCGACCGAATTTCAAATGAAAGATCCCAATAAACCGCTCCGTAACACCTTCATTCCATGACTCATCACGACCTTCCCACCGCACGCCGCAGAAAGCCTTGGGCGCTGACCTTGTTCGGACTTGCCGCCGCTGGCGGCCTGATCGCCATGCCGTTCCTGGCCGGTCCGCCGGACGGGGAGAAAATGCCGGATCTCGTCCGCTTCCTCGGGCATTTCCACCCGGTCTTGCTGCACCTGCCGATCGGGGTTTTCGCGTTGATCCTGTTTCAGGAGCTAGGCGCGATCTTCGGCAGGCGAGGCGAGGAGTCGCGAAACACGCCGCTGTTCCCGCTGTTTTTCGGAGCCGCCAGCGCCATCGTCGCGGTTCTCGCGGGATTTCTGCTCTATCACGGCGAGGTGCAGTTCCGCGGCAACGCGCTGGCCGACCGCCATCTGTGGGGTGGCCTCGTTTTCGCGGTGGCGGCGGTGGTGACTTTCATTTTCAAGGCGTGGACGGTGGCTCTGAACGGAACCCCGGCGTTTTACCGTCTGCTGTTGTTCGCTAGCGTGGGCGTGATGGGATTCGCCAGTCACGACGGCGCTTCGCTCACCCACGGCGAGGATTATTTGACCGAATACGCCCCGCAGCCGATCCGCAGCCTGCTAGGAACTGACAAGGTGGAAACTGTGTCCGCGCCCGCGAAGGCGAAGGCGAAGGCGAAGGCGGACGGCGAGCAGTTGGTCTATGCCGACATCGTCGCGCCGATCCTCGAGCGCCGCTGTGTCCAATGCCACAAGGAGGGCAAGGCGAAGGGCAAGTTCCGGATGGATACTTACGAATTCCTGGTGCAGGGCGGCAAGGAAGGCCCCGGCCTGGAGCCCGGAAAATCGGCGGAAAGCAACATTCTCATCCGCATGAATCTTCCCATGGAGGACGAGGATCACATGCCGCCGGAAGGGAAGCCGGACATCGAGGACCCGGAAGTCGCGATCATCACCTGGTGGATCGAGAACGGCGCGGATCCTAAAAAATTGCTGACGGCATTCGACGTTCCAGCGCCGATCAAGGAGGCGATCGCCAAGGTCGCTGCCATCGCTCCCGCGGAGGTGGTGGAAAGCGCCGCGCCCGCCCGTTTCACCGGGCCGGATGAGGCGCTGAAGTCGTCGGTGGCCGGCATTTCCAAGCAGTTTCCGGGCGCGCTGAGCTTCGAGTCTCAGCAATCCGCGCTGCTGACCTTCACCGCAGTCTCGCTGCGCGGGAATTTCGACGACTCGGGATTCAACACCCTCGCCCCGGTCTTGGAGCACCTCGTCACCGTCGATCTATCCGCCACGAAAATCACCGATCAGGCGGTCTCCAAGCTCTCGTCCGCCACCAGTCTCCGCCTCATCCGCCTCGCGGAAACCGGCGTGACGGATGCTTCCATCGACACCTTACTGAAGATCCCGAGCCTGGAATCCATCAATCTCTACGGCACCAAAGTCACCGATGCCGGGGTGGGCAAGCTTTCCACCCTGCCGAACCTCAAGCGTCTCTATCTCTGGCAGACCGCGGTGACTCCGGCGGCGGTCAAGACGCTCAAGGAAAAGCTTCCAAGCTGCGAGATCATCACCGGAGCCTGATCCGCGCCGACAACGAGGACTCCTTCTTTGGCGGAAATTCCAAGGAAAGGAATTTAATCTTCCTGCGTTCTTGACGCCGGGACCGGAGGATCTCAGTTTAGTCGAACTTCAAAAGAAGGGAATCTATGGAAATCAACGGCACTGTTTACGACATTTTACACAACAAGGGCGGTGATATCTGGACCACGAAGCCGGAGGATTCGGTTTACGACGCCATCCGCCTGATGGGCGAGAAGAACATCGGCGCGCTCGTCGCCCTCGAGAGCGGCGAGGTCATCGGCGTGCTCTCGGAGCGCGACTACAGCCGCAAGGTCGTCCTGCAAGGGCGCACCTCGCGGGACACCCGCGTCGGCGAAATCATCAGTCGCCCGGCGATCACGGTGTGCAGCAAGGACGGCATCGAAACGTGCATGGAGCTCATGACCTGCAACCGCATCCGCCACCTTCCCGTCGTCGATGACGGGCACCTCGTCGGCCTCATTTCCATCGGCGATCTCGTCAGTTGGGTGATGCTGTCGCAGCGGCACACCATCCAGCAGCTGCAATGCTACATTTCCGGCGAGTATCCGGGGTGAGCGCATGGCCCAGGATGACTAGTGTCGCGTAAAATTTTATTTGTCGGTTAGTGAATTTTAAAATTGTACGATTTTGAGGATGTGTACAATTGGACAGGTGCCCGCCAAATCACACCGAATCAAGTTATCGAAATCCGAACGCCATGAACTCGAA
>NZ_JBIKBQ010000042.1:0-29648 GCF_058122085.1 Luteolibacter sp.
TGCGCGAACGCCCGCAGCGCACCCGCCGTGTAGCGCCCCACGCCCGGCAACTTCATCAACGCCTCCAACTCCACCGGGAATTCCCCGCCATGCTCCGCGATCACCGCCCGCGCCGTTTCCCGCAGCATCCTGACGCGCCGATAATATCCCAGCCCCTCCCACGCCTTCAGCAAGCGCTCGTCCTCCGCCGCCGCCAGCGACTCCACGTCCGGAAACGTCTCCAGAAACCGCGTGTAATATCCCCTGCCCAGCACCGTCGCGATCTGCGTCTGCTGGAGCATCACCTCGGAAATCAAAACCGCATACGGCTCCCGAGTCCGCCGCCACGGATAGTCCCTGCCGTTTTCCAGGAACCACCCGGCCAACGCCTCGCGGAAAGCCTTCCGGCCCGTCAACGCATCGCTCTTCAACCGGGGTTTCAACATCGCGCCGCAGAATCACCGCTCACGCCCCGCACGCAACCGCGAAATCGCGCGGCTCAACGTGGTCGAGAACTTCAGTCCAACGCCTCAAGGATCCGAAGCAGCAAAACGCAGTCCGGCGTTAGCCGTGCATCATGCTGGTGGAAAATATTTGGGGATCGAGGGAACATTTTACTAAGGTTTTATCTCCGAAGGTGTCATCTTTCGTGAAACACCGAATCCATGAAAGCAAACTACCTATCCAACATCCGCAACCTTGCCGGCTTCGGCCTGCTGGCCGCCGCGCCAAGCGTCACCGCCGATCCCGCGCTGACCATTTACAACCAGAACTTTGCCGTCGTCCGCGATACGGTATCGCTCGATCTCAAGCCCGGGATCAACGAAGCCCGTTTCTCCGGCATGACCGCCCAGGCGGAAACCGACTCGGTCATCCTGCGGGATTCCGCTGGCAAAGCGAAATTCCAGATCCTCGAGCAGGCCTACCGCAACGATCCCGTGTCCTCCGGCCTGATGCTCCAGCTCAACGAGGGGAAGACCATCGACTTCTACGTCCGCGAACCTAACAAGCCGGACCGCACGGTGCAGGGCACCATCATCCGCAGCGGCTACAATCCCGGTGGCCGGGCCGCCACCCAGCCGATCATCGAGGTGGACAAGAAAATCCAGTTCTCCCTGCCTGGCGAGCCGGTTTTCCCCGCTCTCGGAGACGACACCATTCTCAACCCGACGCTTTCCTGGACCATCAATTCCGCGGAGCCCGCGAAGTTCGATGCGGAGATCGCCTATGTCACCGGTGGTTTGTCCTGGAAGTCGGACTACAACATCGTCGCCGCGGACAAGGGCGACACCATCGACATCGTCGGCTGGATTACCTTTAACAACCAGAGCGGCACGGCTTTCAAACAAGCCAAGGTCAAACTCATGGCCGGCGACGTGAACAAGGTGCAGCCGCAGCCGGAAGGCATGGCGCGAAGGGGGCTGGCAAATATGGCGATGGCGGAGATGGCGGACACCGTCACCGAGAAAGCCTTCGACGAGTTCCACCTCTACACCATCGGCCGTCCGGTGACCCTGCGCAATCAGGAGACCAAGCAGGTCGAGTTCATCCGCGGCTCGGGCGTGAAGGCCCCGAGGATCTATGTCTATGACGGCGCGACGATGAACTTCGGCGCCTGGAACTACTTCCGTGGCGAGGGCGACTACGGTGTTCCAACCAACAAGAAGGTCTGGACGCTGCGCGAGTTCAAGAACAGCAAGGAGAACAACCTCGGCATGGCGCTGCCCAAGGGACGTCTGCGTTTCTACAGTCGCGACGACGATGGTTCGCTCCAGTTCACCGGAGAAAACAACATCGATCACACCGCGAAGGACGAGACCGTGCGCGTCTATCTCGGCAACTCGTTCGACCTCGTCGGCGAGCGCCGTCGCACCGCCTACAAGGTGGACTCCTCCAACCGCCGGATGGATGAATCGTTCGAGGTGAAACTTCGCAACCACAAGAAGGAGCCCGTCGAGATCCGTGTGGTCGAACATCTGACCCGCTTTGACAACTGGGAGATCAAACAGAAGTCCGACGAATTCCGCAAGCTCGACAGCCACACCATCGAGTTCCCCGTGACCGTCAAACCGGATGAGGAAAAAATCGTGACTTACGAGATTCACTATTCCTGGTGACACCGGATGCCCTGCTGCCGCGCTGCCCGGTGGTCTCGGGCTTCTCATGCTCTTCCGCCGCCGCTGATCAACCACCCGCCTGGGAGTCTGGCTTGATTTGTTCCGCATCTGATGCGGGAACAAGCGCGGGCGGCTCGGGACAGGCCGCCTCACACCTGACAAACAATCCTCACGTCGCGACTTCGAGGACATCGCCGGGTTTGACCGGCTGGCCGGAATCGGCGCTGGCCAAGGCGGCGAAACAAAGCTCCAGGCTGCGCAGGTTCTCCCGGGCGGAGTTTTCCGGCTCGCGGCCTTCCTCGATGGCGCGGAGCAACTCGCCCATGGCGCCGGCGAACCCGTCGTTGAACCAGGCGCCTTGCAGCGGAACCCCGGCCTCACCGTCGGCGGTGGTTAGAACCACCCGGTCGTTGGAGCAAACCGGTCCGCTGCTGCGGAAGGTGCCCTTGGTTCCGGTGACCACGGTGCTCTCTGAGGGGGAAAACCGGGTGGCCGCGTGGAAAACCAGCGAGGCCAGGCCGCCGTCGAAGCTCACCAGCGCGCCCGCGCTCAACGGCGGCTCGATTTCCTGTCCCGGCACGCGCTCCGTCCTGGCAAAGACCTGCGTCGGACGACGTTCGCCGAACACGCAGGTCACGATGTCGAACCAATGGATGGCGAAATCGTAGAGCACGATGTGCCGGATTTCCTCGAAGCGAGTCCCCTTGATCCAAGTGTGGTCCCACGCGATGTGGATGTCACAGGAGACGATCTCGCCGAGCAGACCCTGTTTCACCGCCTGGCGCAGATAGCTGAAATACGGCGCCCACCTCCCGTTCTGGTTGACCGCCAGTTTGAGGCAGCGTTGTTCCGCCAGCTCGACGAGCTTGCGGCCCTCGCGGATGTCGGTGACGAAGGGCTTCTGGCTCAAGACGTGTTTGCCCGCCTCCAGGGCGCGCCGGATCAGCGGGGTTCTGGGCTCCGGATGCAAGGCGAGATCCACGACCTCGATGTCCACGCGTGCGAAGATCTCCTCGGGATCATCGGTCACGACCGCGGCGGGGAAAAACTCATCCCGCAAGGCTTTCGCGGCCTCCAGGTTCTTGTCGCACAGCGCGACCACCGGATAGCCTTTGCCGCGATAGGCATCGAGATGGTTCCTGGCGATGCCGCCGCAGCCGATGAGGGCGATCGGCGGACGATAGCTATCAGGGACCGGTGCTTGATAGGGAAGATCCGGAGCCGCCATGGTTGGAGCTGCGGCGGCTTTGAGTTCGCGGGCGTCTTCCTTGGCGTCACTCATGGCCGGCCTCCGATCAGTGCTTGGGTTTTCCCGGTTTCCGCGCTGAGAATCGCGGTATCCACAATCTGCTGGCCGATCCGCGCCAGCGCGGGGCTGAGCGGACCCTCGACGGGAAGTCCCGCTTCGATCCGGCTCAAGCTGTAGGCGATGCCGTTTTTCCCGTCCTCCGGCAAAGCATCGACCGGCTGCTCGTATCCTTCGAGCCGTTCGCGGGTCTGGATGCGGATGGTCGGCTCGTAATCATAACTGCTGATCGTGCCGTCGGTTCCCCGGATGACAAATCCGCATTTCGGCTGCGGTTGATGAGTCCACGGATCGGTGAAGGTGCCCCAACGGGTTTCAAACTTGGACAAGCCCGTGGCGTAGCGGACCACGGTCACGCTGTGCTCGTCCACTTCGAGTCCTTTGCTCCCCGCCACCACCGAAGTGACCTCCAGCGGGACCTTGCCGCCATTGAACCAGCTGCCGAGCGTGACGCCGTATCCCAGATAGTCGCGCAGCGATCCGCCGGCGAATTCCTTTTGATACCACCAACTGCCAGCCTTGGCCACGGCCGTCGGCTCGCGCTCGATCTTGTCCGCGCCATGATAGAGCGGTCCGCGGTTGCCATCGTAATAGTGGATTTCCGTGACATCGCCGATCAGTCCCTCGCGGATCAGCCGATGGGTGGTGACATGGCTTTCCACCCAGCGCAGCGGCCAGTTGATGATGAGTTCCTTCCCGCTGCCCGCCATGGCGGCGATCATGCGGTCGGCATCGGCGAGCGAGCCGGCGAAGGGTTTTTCAACGAGGACATGAACGCCGTAGGGCGCGATGCGCTCCACCCACAGCGCGTGCTCGGCGGTCGCCGGGCAGAGGATCACCAGATCGGGCCGGGTTTTCTCCATGCAGGCTTCGTAGTCGGTGAAGACCTGGTCATCGGGCAGCGAGAAATTCCGCCTGGCCTCGTGCATCCGTTCCGGCAGTGGATCGCAAATCCCGACGATCTCCGCGTTGGGATGATTCTCGACGCAGCGCAGCAGGTCCCCCATGTGCATGTGGGAAAACTCGATTCCGGCGATTCTCCATGGCTTCTTCATGATCGTTGTTTGAAGTGATAGGCTGAGGCGGGATTTGAGATGAAGATCCGTTTCCATTGTTCCTCACCGACGCCCCTGGCGGACATGGTCCGGGTGAATTCGTCGAGCAGGAAACCAAGGCCGGGAGAGCCCCCGTAGCTCTTCCAGTATGTGGGGCGCGCCGCATCCATGCCAAGCATCAGTTGGGTGGGGAACTCGTCGAGCAGACCGACTAACAAATCCAAGGTCGGATTCTCCTCCGTCTTCCAGCGGAAAGCGCTGTCGTATTCGGCGCACACGCCGCTCTGGAGGAAATCCCGGTGATAGGCGGGGTCCGGAGCCCGGTCGGTGTGAGACAAGACCACTTTGGAAAGATCCACGCCATGTGCCGACAGCAGCTCCACTTGCTCCATCGCCCCCCTGCCCTCCTCCACATGGGTGAGGATCGGTGCGCCCGTCTGCAAATGGGCGATGGCGGCCGCTTCGAAAATCCGGCGATCCCGCTCGCTGATATCGACGCCGCCGGTGGCGATCTTGATCAAGCCCGCCCGATGGGATGTCCTCTCGACGCAGGGCCCGGAGTAATCATATCGATCAATCCCCTCTTCGATATCCGCGATGAAAAGTCCGGCCAGTGTTTCCACCCCGTAATGATGGCTCCAGTGCCCGTCGTCATAATACTTCGCCAGATGCAGCCCGGTCGGACAAAGGATGTGGACTTGCGATGCCCGGGAAATCTCCGAGAGCTTCAGCACGTTGCGGCCCGCGTCGCAGGGCATCGAATCGACCATGGCGCGCCCGCCGCGGGCGTGAAACAGGGTCAACTCGGCGATAGCGTTTTCGACTGACGGCAGCCGGAAATCCGGGAAGCGCAAGGTCGCCACATTGTCATCGATGATGATGTGCTCGTGTGCGTAACAGACGCCAAGTTGATCCGGCGCGATGTCGCCCAACATGGTCCTGACGAAGCTCACAGGTCGAATCCCTCCCCGTTGCGCAACACCCGGAACGGCTGCTCGATCCGCCCGCACTCGGCGGCGAAGGTTTCCGGGGATGCGGTGTTGAAAGCGAACAGGTCGAAGTGGTGCGGAATGGCGACGCCGGCATGGATGGCCTTGGCGAGTTCCGCGGCCTCGCGGCCGTCAAGGTTGCCCGCGACACGGCGCTCCGGCTTGTTGCCGTTGATCGGAACAAAGGCGATATCCGGCCGGAAGGGTGCGAGCGCCGGAACCAGCCCGTCGTGCAACAGGGTGTCGCCGCTGTGATAGAAGGTCCACCCGCCGGTTTGCGCGACGAAGCCGAGGAAACGGCAGCGTCCCTGTTCGTCGCGCTCGACGGCATTGTGGGCGGCCGGGATGCCATGGAGGGTGACCTTGCCGACCGAAACGCTCTCGCCCGCGTCGATCTCGACGAGCGAGGATTCGACGCGTCCGAGCCGGTCAAGCACGAAGGCGCGGTTGGCGCGCGGGATCACCAGCCGGGCTTGCGGATTCGCGCCTAACAATGGAAGGAGGGTCTCCGCATCGAGGTGGTCGGTGTGGTTGTGCGAGCTGGTGATGAGATCGATGCCGCGCAGGCGTTCCGGCGCGATGACCCGCTCGGTGACGCGCGTGTGCGGCTTGTCGGTGTCCGCGTATTTGCGCGTCAGCGAATCGGATAGATAGGGATCGAACAGGATGGTGGCCGCGGGCGTGTGGACGAGGAACCCGCTCTGGCCGAGCCACCAGACGCGGGAACGCCCCTCCGCCCTGGCGCGGGCGATGTCTTCGAGGAGCGCGTCGTCTTTCTGATAGGCCTGCTGCATGTCAGGCTTCGAGCTTGAGTTCCCGTTTCACGATTCGCACGCCTTCCACCATGTTGGCGAGTTTCCGTTTCGCCGCCCAGCGGGCGGTCTGGCTGAGGCCGCAGTCGGGTGCGAAGACGAGCCGGTCCGCCGGAGCGTGCTTGAGGCACAGGCGCACGCGGTTGGCGATGTCCTCCGGCGTCTCGATGTAGTAGCTCTTCACATCCACGATGCCCACCGCGACGTCCATGCGGGCGGCGATCTGTGAGATCAATTCGATCTCGGCGAACTCGCGGCTGGCCATTTCCACGTGCATTTCATCGCACTTGAAATCGAGGAAATCCGGGAACATCGGCGCGATGCGGCGGAAGCCGACGGCGTGACCTTTGAAGTTGCCGAAGCACAGGTGGGTGCAGAGCCGCGTGCGGCCGACGACGGATTCCACCGTGCGGTTGAAGATGTCGACGAAGCGTTTGGTGTCCTCCCGGTAGGCATAGCAACTCATCGACGGCTCATCCACGCTGATCTCGGTGCAACCGGCCTCCACGAGAGCTTCAAGCTCGCGCCTAACGAACGGCAGCAGCGCCTCGGTGAGCGCCCAGCGGTCCTGGTATTGCGCGTTGGGAAGGAGCCGCCCGCTCATGGTGTAGGGGCCGGGCACGCTGGCCTTGAGCGTGACGGGAGGCGAGTCTGGAAACGGCCGTTGGAGGCGGACGAGACGTTTGTATTCCTCGACCACGCCGAGGCCGCGTGGCGCGGTGATTTCCCCGATGACCTGGTGCTTGCCGCGCTGGTCGTGGGCGGGCGGACCGAAGCGGCGCGGCGAGGCGGATTCCAGTTCAATACCGTCGAGGTAGCCGTAGAACGAGAGGTTGAAATCGAGGCGTGTCTGCTCGCCATCGGTGATGACATCGAGGCCGGCGGAGATTTGGTCGTGCAGCGCGGTGATCACGGCATCGTCCTGGACTTCGGCGAGGTCGTGCGGCCCGAAAGAGCCGAGATTGTTGGATGCGAATTCGAGCCAGCTTGGGAACGAGTAGCTACCGATGACTGAGGTGCGAAGGGGACATGTTTTCATGGGATGTGTCTAATGAGTATGGTGTTGTTAGCGGTTGAGATTCCAGTCTGCGGGGCCGGTGGCGGCGCGTCGGGCCGGGGTTTCCAGCAAAGCGCCAGCCACCCTGAGGCGTTCGCGCAGCAATGGCATGGAGAGTTCCCGGGCACCGGATGCGGTTTCCAATGAGAGCGCGGCGGCGGTTCCGGCGGCCTGCCCCATGGCCATCGTCTGCGCCATCGAGCGGCAGGATGCGTGGGCGTCGTGGGTGGCGCTGAAGCAGCGGCCGGCCACCCAGATTTCGTCGCGCCCGCGGGGGACGAGCGTGCGGTAGGGCACGTCGTAGGCCGCTCCGTCCGGGACATAGGCCCATGCGGTTTCACCGGGGGAATCGTCCGTGGCCGGGCGGTGATCTTCGATGGGCGCGCCGCAAAGAAGCACGGCGTCGTCAAAGCGGGCGACGTTCATGCAGTCGTCGCGGGTCAGGCGGTATTCGCCATAAACGCGCCGTGTTTCGCGCACGCCGATGTGGTGGGAGAGCCCGATGATGTTAGAGGCTTCGAAACCGGGAACGCACTCGCGGAAGAAGCGTTCGTAGATGAATGCCTGGCGGCGCCCCTCCTGCTCGGCGGCGGTGAGTTGCTCGAAATCGGTGGGGTCAAGACCGGCGACACGCACGGCGACAGTGGAAATGCAACCGGCTGCGTTCATGCGATGCAGGCTGCCGTTTTTACGGGGCAGCGGGTGGGTGCCCTTCTCCACGGCGGCGGCCATGCGTTGCTCGAGCATTTGCTTGCCGCCCGCGGCCTCGTAGGCGGCGAGGTCCACGTGGCTCATGCGGAAAGTGGTGGTGAGCGTCTGCGCGGGATCGACGTCGCCAGCCTTCTCATACGGGATGCCCGCGTGGTGGCAAAGATCCGCGTCTCCGGAAGCATCGACGAATCGCCTTGCGTGGATCCGGAAAAACCCCTGCCGGGTGCTGACGACCACGCCGGTGAGATTACCGCCCGCGTCGGATTCCGCGGCCACCAGGGTGGCGTGAAGCAGCACGCGCACGGCGGCCTCGGCGAGCAGTTCGTCCCAAACAAGCTTGAGGCGCTCCGGGTTGTAATTCACTCCGGTGCCCGCGCCGTAGGTGTTCGGCCGGAGAAAGACCGCGCCGGCGGTGTCGAGCGCGTCCACCACCTGGTCCGGGATGCCGCCCACGACCTTGCGGGGATCCTCGCCGGGCGTGAAAAAGCCGTAGAAGGTGTCCAGCATCTGCGTGCTGGTGCCGCCGGGAAACCCGTATCTTTCTATCAGCATCACGCGATGACTCCCCTGCCCGCGCGCGGCAAGCGCGGCACAGCAACCGGCGGAGCCCGCACCCACGACGAGGATGTCGGTTTCCGCGAGGACCGGGATGCGGTCCAGAATCAGCGGCGCGGTGGTGTTAGGCATGAGGATGGATCAAAGTTGGGTCACGGATGCGTCCCGGCGCCGCCGACGTTGGCGTAGAGTCGGGCGAGGCGGTGCGCGTGTTCGTCGTAGGCGCTTTCAAATAGTTCGACGGCCCGTTCCGCGCCGACGATCGCGCCGGCGCTGAGGACCTTCGGCGGCTGGCCGGCTTCCGTTAGCAGTCTCGCCACCTCGGCCTTGATGCAATTGACGATCAGGCAGCCGCCGACCGTGGAGCCCGGTGCCACCGGCGTGTCGAGCCCGTCGATCTTCACCATCGCGTCGCCGACCGGCGCACCGGTATCGAGCACGATGTGGGCGAAGTCCTGGAGTTTTTTTCCATCCTCGCGCTTGCTGGTGCTGGCGTCGGAATGTTCCCGGCTGATGATGGCCACCACCTTGATGCCGCGTTGGTGGAAACCTTCCGCCATCTCGATCGGCACCACGTTGCAACCGGAGGAGGAAACGATCAGCGCGCTGTCCTCGGTGGTCAGGTCGTAGTTGCGCAGGATGCGTCCGGCGAGTCCGCTGACGTTTTCGAGAAACATCGCCTGCCGCTGGCCGTTGGCTCCGACCACGAGGTTGTGGAACGACAGCGACAGCTCGACGATCGGATTCCAACCGGGAAACGAACCGTAACGCGGCCACATTTCCTCGGTCATGATGCGCGAGTGGCCGGAACCGAAGACGTGGACCATGCGTCCTGTTAGGATGGTTCCGGCGAATAGTTCGGCGGCTTGACCCACGAGAGGCAGCTGGGCTTCGACCGCGTCGATCAGGCCGCGGGATTTCTGCAGGAATGAGAGGGCGGGTGTCATGGAGTTGGCGGGTTGTAATTTTAGTTAGAATGAAAGACTGCACCGCAAGCGCCCGCCCAATCGCCCAGCGTGGCGCGGAGGACGGGAACCCGGACTCCGGTCGGCCGCCATTCGACGCGGTCGAACTCGGCTCGGAGAGGGAGGAAAAGATCGTCGCCCGCTTCGGCAATGCCGCCGCCGATGACGACCGCCTCGGGATCGAGCACATTGATGAGCGAGGTGATGCCCGCCGCGAGGTCGCGGATGGTTTTCCGCCAGATCTCCGCGGCATGGGCGTCGCCGGCTTTCACGGCGGCGACGAGGTCGGCGGTCGATTGGAAACGGCCGCCGCTGCGGGCGTTGAGCGAGTGGTTTCCGACGGCATCCTCGAGGCTGCCGGGCGTGTTGACGATGTCGGGCGGGCCATCGGCATGGATCGAGATGTGGCCGAGGTGGCCGGCGCGGCCGAGGTGGCCGCGCAGCAGGCGGCCGTCTGATAGGACCGCGCCGCCGACACCGGTGCCGAGAGTTAGAAGAACCACATCGCGCATCGACCGGGCGGCGCCGAGCCAGACCTCGCCGAGCAGGGCGGCGTGGGCGTCATTGAGCACGCGGACGGGTTTTCCAAATTCCAGGAATTCCTGCCAGTCGAGTCCTTCCAGCCCGGCGAGTCGTCCAGGCATGCTGGCGATGCGGCGTTCGTCCCTGGACGGCAGGCCGGGCGCGGCCACGCCGATGGCGGCGGGTTGGCCGTGTTTTTCCAACAACCCGGCGACGCATGATTTCACCGACCGCCGCCAATCCTCACCGCCGGTGGGCGCGATGGCGCGCGCGATTTCCCCGCCGTCCGGGGTGAGGCAGATCGCCTTGAGGCGGGTGCCGCCGAGGTCGAGACCCAGCAGCCATGGATTTTGAGCGCTCATGGCAGTTGGCCTTCGGAAACCGCCCAGCCGCCATCGACGGCGAGAACCTGCCCGGTGGTGAAGACGGAGCCGGGCGAGAGAAAATAGACCGCGGCGGCATCGAGGTCCGATGGACGGCCGATGCGACCGCCGTCGAGCGGTTGCTTGGTGCGGATGAAGGCGAGGATTTCCTCGTCGCCGGCGGCGCGTTTCGCCATCGGCGTCTCGACCAAGGCGGGCGCGAGCACGTTGGCGCGAATGCCGTGCGGCGCGTAGCAGGCGGCGATGGATTTGGTGAATCCGATCACGGCCGACTTGGCCGCGGCGTAGACGTGAGTGGTGAAATATTCCGGCGAGGGCGACCAACCGAGCACGGAGCCCATGTTGAGAATCGCACCGCCCCGTCCATCCTGCAAAAAGCGGCGCACCGCGGCGCGGTTCGAGCGGATCATCGAGCTGAGGTTGAGGCTGAGCGTGGCGTCGATCCCCTCGTCGGTCACCTCGTGCAGCGGGCCGTCGCCCATTTTCCGGCCACTGCCGCCGGCGACGTGGTAGAGCGCGTCAAACCGCCCGAAACACTCCACGGCCAGAGTGATGGCGCTTTCCGCGTGGGCTCCGTCGATGGCATCACCGGTGAGCGTCGCCGCACGGGGGCCGAGCGCCGCTTGGGCGGCTTCGGCGCTTTTCTCGTTGCGCCCGGTCACCACCACGCCGGCCGCGCCGGCTGCCAGGCAGGCCTGCGCGGCGGAGAGACCGAGTCCGGTCGTGCCACCAATGATGACGATTACCAGGGACTCCAGCGGGCGAGGACTTTCCATGCGGCCAGCCAACCCTTCAGCGGGAGCCGATTCAAAATAAAAAGATTGCCAAAGCCAAAAACCGATATGATAACCGAATCGCCATGCCCCGCCCGCGCAGTGCCGCTGTCACCCTTCTCAAGACCAAGCTCATTACCCGGCTTCGGGACGGATTCCACCGTCCCGGGCAGGCGTTTTTTTCGACCCGCGCGCTGTCGGATCGTTTCGGGGTGAGTTACCAAACGGCCCATCGCCTGCTGGTTGAGCTGGAAGGTGAAGGCTGGCTGGAGCGCCGGGCCTCGGCCGGCACATTTGTCGCCGGGAGCCGGGAAATCTGGCACGGAGTGGACCTGTGGTTCGCCGGGCGGGCGCAGCGGTCGGACAGTTTCGGCGAGCGGCTGTTGCTGGTGATGAGCAACGCGCTCAACCGCCAGGGCATTCCATTTCGTGTGCGCTGGGGCGGCGAGGGCCTCCAGGCGGCGGACCTTGAATCAGGATGGTATCCGGTTCTCTGGGAGCTGTCGCAGCTAGCAGCCAGCCTCGCGGCGGATCACCGTTATGTGCTCATTCTTGAGGATCGCCTCGGGCATGGACTCGCGGCGAGCTATGCGGACAGCGTTTCCGTGGACGACTATTCTGGCGGTGTGGCGGCGGGCGAATGGCTGGCGGCACAGTTGCCGGAAACCCGCTGCGCCGTTCTGGCCGGACCCGACGACGATGCACGGAACCGCTTGCGGGTTGCCGGTTTTCTGGCAGTGCATCCTGAGGCAACCGTGGTCAAGACGGGAAGCTGGTTCTCGGAAGAAGCCGCGCGCGTCGTCCCGGAGGTTCTTGGCTTCACCGGGGTTTTCTGTGCCAACGACCGGCTCGCCTCGACCGTGGTCGAGGCGGTGAGGAGCCAAGGCCTGCGCGGGCCGCTGGTCGTCGGCTTTGACGACGCTCCAATCGCGGAACGGCTGAATTTCACCACCATCGCGATTCCCTGGGAAGATGTCGCGGCGGCGGCGGCTGATGTGGCGCGGCGCCGCATGGCAGGCGACGTCCGCACGGCGGCGGCCCTGTCCTTCGCGCCGCGACCGCTCATACGGGTTGGTTGATCAGGTCTTGCGCCCGATCCCCGGGAAAGAAACCCACAGCCTCGTCCAACGCAAGGATTCCGCCAAATCGGCCACATGTGTCGCTTTCCCTTACGCCCCGTTCTTCTGGTCGTCCGCTCCGATCCAACGTAAGCGTAGTCCGAAGCACCTTGAGGATGGGTTTGCCAGGACCATACCGTGGCATGAACGGCATCAGAGGTCTTCCGCCAGCAGGCATACTTGGCGCAAAGTGCACGGTGCCGGCCAGGTGACTTTCTCACCGAAAAAGACGTCTGCTGCGAAAGATGCCACCGTCGTTTTTGATGGCATCCCTGGAGAACACCTCTTTGAGGTGATCATGTCCGATTCACGCGCCTTTTCACTCGGCGGGGCGTCCTTGGCGCGCGCCGGCATGATCGGGGTGTCCCAGCCGTCGAGGTCGGAGGGCTTGACCTTTTTCGCGTGGCCGCCGAAGGCGAAGGTGTTCGGCTGATAGGGGCCGACGAAGGAGATACTGAGGTCGGGCTTGATTGCCTTTTCCATGCCAGCAGCCCAGAGGATGCCGTTGATGAGGAGGCGGCGGTAATTGTCGTCCAGGATGTCCTCGGAGGCTCCTTGGGTGCTATGGAAAACGCGGTGCTTGCTGCCGTCCTTGGCCGCGTATTGGCGTGTCCAGGTCGAGGGCATCGGCGGCTTGGTCGTGTCCGGCGCCGCGGTGGGATCCATCGAGACGAGCGGTTGGGAATTGGTGAGCACGGTGAAGTCCGGGCCGGGCTTGCCGACGTAGGCACCGGCGTGACAGAAAGAAGTCTCGGCCACGCCCGTTAGGATGACATTGCCGCGCTGATCCGGGAGGGTCTGGATGCGGGTTCCTTGCTTGTGGTTGGTTCCGTAGTGGCCGACCCAGGTGTTGCCGAGGATTTGCTGGCCGAAGCCGTTTTCGTAGCCGGCGACCTTCGACTCGAAGTCGTATTTCGCGTATTTTGAGTTGGCCGGAATCTTGAAGGCGTGAGACGCGGTGCGCAGTCCGACGATCGGGCCGCCACGCTCAAGGTAGGCTTCCACGTGGGCCATTTCATCGTCGGGCAGATTGAGAAAGCGGGCGAAAATGACGAACAGGTCCGCCTTGTCGTCGCCATCGGTGTCCTTGAGGAAAAGGATGTCGGGCTGGGAAGCCACGATCACGCCGCCGCCCCAGAAGGCGAAGCCGAGAGGATTGTGGACCCTGGCGAACTCGATCGCCTTGTCCGCGACGCCGTCACGATTCTCGTCGGGCAGGATGAGCAGGCTGTCGGTCATTTCCTTGAGCGGTTCCCACTTCGGATAGGTGCTCCAGCAGGCGGCCCACAGGCGGCCCTTGGTATCGACCTGCATCTGCACCGGGTTGGCCAGCGCGGGGAACATCGCCTCGTCGGCGAAGAGATTGACGGCGAAGCCCTCTGGCACGTTGATTTTGGCGAGGCTCTCCTTGCCGCTCAGGTAGGATGTGTTCCCCTCCTTCATGGCGCTGGAACTCTTGCTTCCGCCGCCGACGTTTGAGACCACTTCGAGCGACTTGGGGACTTTCGAATCATCCACCTTGAGGTCTCGTCCCTGGGCCACGGCGTGGATTTTCGCGTCGCGGTTGGCGGTCATCACGTCGAGCATCGACAGTTCGTGGACGAGCACTACTTGGTTCGTCTGGCCGGCGACGAAGCGGAGTCCGGCACGGCTGCCCCAGATGTCGTTCTCGTCGGTGGCGCGGTAGCGGTTGTGCCAGTGCCAGTCCTTGTCGAGCACCGCTTGGCGAAGCGGCTCCATGGCGGGCGATGAGGCAAGGGATTTCCCGGTGACGGCCGCGGCGATCACCTCGCCGAGCTGGCGGTTACCCTCGGGCAGTGGGTGCACGCCATTGAGGGTGAGCGGTGCTTTTGCCTTCGCGTAGAGGGCCTGTGAGCAGGTGAAGAGATCGACGAATGCGGTGCCCTTTTCGGCTGCAACCTGCTTGATGGCGTTGGTGTAAAGGGCGAGGTTGGTGTTGTTCGCCTTGCCGTCGGGCAGGAGCGGGTCGCCGAGGTTCTCGTGGGCGATGGGAGAGAACAGGATGAGGCGCGGGGGTGATTCGTCGTTGAACTTCGCGCTGCGGTATTTGTCGACCATGCCGGTCAGGTCGTTCTTGAACTGCGCGAGCTTAGCCTCGCCGCCGTATGACTCGTTGTAGCCGAAAAAGACGAAGATGGCGTCGGCCTTGCATTGGGCCAGATAGTCCTCGGGCGAGGGCACCCCCTTGCTGCGGGGGCGGGAGGTCACCGTGTCGCCGGCGACCGCGAGGTTGCGGAATGAGAGGTTTTTGCCCGCCATCTGGCTTTGAATGAGCGTTTCCACCCAGCCGTCGTGCTGCATGCGGTCGGCCAGGCCGTTGCCGATGAGGCACACCACATCGTCCTGCTGAAGCGGTAATTGCGCTGAGGCGGTAAGGGGTGTCGCGAGGGCGAATGCAAGACTGAGCCGCTGGACTTTCGGCTGGCAGATGCGGGAGATAAGATTCATGAAATTGCTGAGCCGTGAAAAAGTGGGTGGGTGTTACACAAATTTCGGGCCTTTCGATTTATAAAAACCTGATCAGCTCCACCTCCGGGGGCCGAAAGATCACATCGCACCTTCAGACCCGCAGCAGCAATGTGGGTGCAGCTGATGCACATGGCGAGTGATGCAGACAGGTGTCGACCGCGCTCAACTCGGATTCATCCGCCACAAGGTGAAGTTGAGGATGGTCGCAAACGCGACCCAGACCAGATACGGCACGAACAGCCACCCGGCCGCCTTGTTGACGCGGTGGAAGTTCAGCTGCGTCAGCAGGATCGCAATCCACAGCACCACGATCTCGGCCAGCGCCCAGCCCAACTGGTGCGCGCCGAAGAAAAGAGGTGTCCACGCAGCATTGAGCAACAGCTGCAAAAAGTAGAACAGCAGCGGAAGCCGCCAACCGTCGCGCCTCCACACCAGCCAGGCCGCGATGGCCATCAGCGTGTAGAGCAAGCTCCACGCCGGGCCGAAGATCCATGCCGGTGGATTCCACGAGGGCTTGTTCAGCGCCGCATACCACGAGCCGGGCGGCGAGAAAATGCCAGCCAGCGGCGCGCAGAATGTGACGAGGATGAAGCCCCCGAGGGCCAGGGCACGGCGGAGTGCGGAGGGTGGTTGGTTCATGAAGGCCGTTGGCTACGGGAGGAGGGCATGGCGGGATCGGCCTTCCTCACCGGATCAAACGACTGCGTCTTTGAGAAACTTCTCGACCTTCTTGATGGTGGCGGGGGGCAATTTACCCTCAACCCGCTTGGAGCCTTCGATGATCGCCTTCACCTCTTCCAGGGCCTTCTCCGCAGCCGCCAGCGACTTTTTGGGACCGCCGAGCTTCTTGTCAGGGAAGTAGCGGGTGAAGGTCGAGCCGGCACGGCTGATGCAGAGCCTCCATCCTTCGAAGGCGGCGGTTTCGTAGGTGAAGCGGGTCAGATTCTTTTTTGATTTCATGATTTTTTTGTTGGGATTCAGCTGGCATCCTACCTGATATTTGAGGGAAATCCAGTTGTTTTTCATAAGGGCTTGCGCGATGTTCGCGCGTCCCGGCAATCTGTTGGGAATCCCCCTGGGTCCGGGATGCCCGACGCCACCAATCGGTTAGTCGCCTGCGCCGCGGCTCGTGTTTGAGCTCGCGGCGTTATTCTTTTTGAGCGGGGGCTTGGCGGCTGGAAACCGCCGCCGCGTTCAGCGCCGGCGCGTTTGCTCTTCGATGAAGATTTCCGCCAAGCGGAAACAGCGGCGGGAAAGGTCCTTCGCATCGTTGTCGCCGATGAGCGCAACGCCTTCCTCGCTGACCTCGGCGAGATAGATTTTCCACGCCATCTTGGTCAGTAACTCGGGATCGATTTTCGGGCGCGGCGGCTGTTGGGCTTGAGGACGCGGGCGCGGCTCTTGACCGGGCTCGGCCGATTTCGGCTCCGGCACGGCGACCGAACGGGCTTCTTCGCTCAAAGGCTCTCCGGCATTTTGCGGTCCGTTCCCCTGCCCCTTGCCTTTGCGCCGACGGCGCTTCCGCTTGGCCGATTCCGTCGTCTGGGACGGACTGCCGCCACCGGACTCCGCTTCGTGTTCCGGCCAATCGTCGCCGGTCGGGGCGGACGCCTCCATCGGCTCCTCACGCTTCGGAGCGGATGGAAATGGAATGCTGACCACCTCCTCCACGACGTCTGTCGCGGCGGGTTTCACCGCGCCGGATTTCTTGGCGACCTTCTTCGGGCGGGGAGTGGAAATCCGGCGGGCACGCGGCGCGGTTCCGGCAGTTGGATCTGGAGAATTTTCAGGGGAATGGGTGGTTTCTTCGCTCATGTTGCTGGGAGAAAGAAGCCCGCCGGAATGACGGGCGTCGAGAACATTCAGGTCTGCACGTTGCCTAAAATCCAGCTTTCCCGCCTAAACGCACCTCGCCATCCAGACTGAAATCCACCCTTCTCCTGAAATGAATGAATCCATCAATTCTGAGTTTCGAGCTCCTGCCAATTCCCGAACGGAAAACCGCTTGGGCAAAAGCCGGAGCACTTCGGCCCCGCCAGACTACCTATCAAAGGTGTCCACCGGTTCAAAACCCACGCGCCGTCCAACGAATGGAAGGCATCCGAGAAGACAGAAGTGATACCGTTCCAACGCAAACCGCGCGAAGATCTCGGGGAGTGACCGATGGAGTGAATTGGCCTGAAACGCCTCAGAAATTCTTGATGTCGTCCCGGTTGGTGGCGTCATCCGGGTTTGCAGGCTTGGTTTTCCCATCCTTGCCCATCGACCAAAGGTCGAAGTCAGGGTTCTGGGTGGCAGTGTTGGCATTGCCCGTCGAATCCGTGGCCGTGCGATAGCAGTATTGATTACCCCAAGGATCCACGATCGCAGTGCTTGATCCCGCCGGCTTGGTTGTCCAACCCTGTTTGCTGGTAACAGGATCAAGATCGGACAAATAGATTTTCTGATCGTCATCACTTCCAACCCCCGCGGCGTCGTTATCCGAGTCCCAATACAGGTAATTAAACAGGATCGAGGACGTGGCCGTGCCATTCGGCGCGCTGGCAGTGGATTTGTCCGCGGTCGGCGGATAAGTCCCCATATCCAGCTTGTATTCCTCAAGCGCCTTGGAGAGCAGGGCGATCTGGACTTGGGCCTTGCTCTTCGCCTGGCGGTCTTTGACAAATCCCATCCCGCTGATGACCAGCCCGGCGAGGATGATGATAATGGTGATGACAGCCATCACCTCGATGAGGGTGAAGGCCGCCTTGCCGATGCGCTGGGTGATTTTCATGATCCTTGGATTTTGAGCCTGAATGCGATGGCCGCCAGCGGATTACTGGTTGCCCATCGTCGAGATCATCTTAATCAGCGGCAGGAACAATGCGAATACGACCGCGCCGACGATGAGGGCGAGGATCACGATCATGATCGGCTCGAGGATCGAGGTGAGGGCGGTGACGGCGTTGTCGACTTCGTCGTCATAGACGTCGGCGACCTTGAGGAGCATCTCGGGGAGCTGTCCGGTTTCCTCGCCGACGTCCACCATGGAGATGACCATGTTCGGGAAAACGCCGGAGGCTTGCAGCGGGGTGACGATGGTTTCACCTTCCTTGACGGCTTCGTGCACTTTTTCGATCGCCTGGGAGATGACGACGTTGCCGGCGGTGTCGCGGGTGATGTTGAGCGCCTGGAGGATAGGGACACCGGAGGTGACGAGCGTGCCGAGGGTGCGGGAGAAACGGGACACCGCGCTCTTGCGCTGGATGTCGCCGAGGACGGGCATTTTCAGCTTCAAGTTGTCGATCACCACGCGACCGCCGGTCGTCCGGCCCCAGATATTGAAGAGGAAGACGCCGATGCCGAACATGATGAAGACGAAAACCACGTTGGGCACGAAGAGCGGCCGGGCGAGGAAGAACTCCGACATGCCGAACACGATCTTGGAAATCAGCGGCAGTTCGGAATCGGTGTTGGAGAACATTTCCTTGAACTTCGGCACGATGAAAATCATCAGGAAGACGAGGATGGCGACGGCGATGAACATGACGATCACCGGGTAAACCATTGCGGAAACGATCTTGTTTTTCAGCTTCTGGGCCTTTTCCTGATACTCGGCGAGACGGTTGAGGACGATTTCCAGCACACCGCCGAGCTCGCCGGCCTTGACCATGTTGACGTAGAGCTTGTTGAAAATCTTCGGGTGCTGGGCGAGCGATTCGGAGAAGGTGGAGCCGCCCTGGACGTTTTCCGCGAGCGCGCTGACGGTCGCCTTGAGGACGAGATTGGGCTCTTGTTTTTCAAGGACGGTGAGGCTGCGGAGAAGCGGCAGGCCGGAGTCGATGAGCGTCGCGAGCTGGCGGGTGAAGATCATCAGGCTCTTCGGCTTGATGCTGCCGCCGACGTGGCCCTTGGCGGACGGCTTGGATGCGGCCTTGCCCTTGGCTTTGGCCGGAGCGCTTTTGCCCTTTCCTTTGGTCTTTCCCTCTTCACTGATTTGAGTCGGGTAGAGACCCTTGGCCCGGAGCTGTTGGATGGCCTCGGCCTCGGTGGCGGCAGACAGGGTACCGGTGGCCTGTTCACCTTTTGGATCAAGGGCGGAGTATTGAAAATTAGCCATAGGGATGGGGTTTTTTGTGGGTTAAGTGAGACGCTGTAAAGGAAGTAAATGAGGAAGGCGGAAATATGAGTGGGTGAATTACTGTGGCGGAGCAGTACGGCTAGGTGTATTTGAGCACTTCCTCGATGGTGGTGGTTCCAAGGTAAATGTTGCGCAAGCCGTCTTCGCGGAGGGTGTTCATCCCGAGTTCCACGGCCTTCTGCTTGAGGACCACGGAGGGAGCCCGCGAGGTGATGAGCTCGCGAATCGGGTCGGTGACGTTGAGCAGCTCGTAGAGACCGCGGCGGCCGCGGTAGCCGGACTGGCCGCAGGCGTCGCAGCCGGCACCGGTGAAGAACTGCTTGTCACCGAGTTCGTGCGCGGAGATGCCGAGTTGGTTGAGGATGGCTTCGTTAGGCTCGTAGGGGGTTTTGCATTCCTTGCAAATGGTCCGGACGAGTCGCTGGGCGAGGATTCCTTCCAGCGAGGCGGAAACGAGGAACGGCTCGCAGCCCATGTCCACGAGACGGGTGACCGCGCCGGGTGCGTCGTTGGTGTGAAGCGTGGAGAGCACCAAGTGACCGGTGAGCGCGGCCTGGATGCCGATGGTCGCGGTCTCCTTGTCCCGCATTTCCCCGATCATGATCCGGTCCGGGTCCTGACGGAGGAAGGCGCGGAGGACGCGCGGGAAGTCAAGGCCGATGGCTTCATTGATGGGGATCTGGATGATGCCGTCGATGTCATACTCGACCGGGTCTTCCGCGGTGAGGAGTTTGGCGTCGATGGTGTTGATCCGGCGGAGCGCGGCGTAGAGGGTGGTGGTCTTGCCCGCGCCGGTGGGGCCGGTGACGATGAAGATGCCGTTAGGCTTCTCGATCGTGTCGGTGATGTAGTTGTAAATGTGGTCCGTGAGGCCGAGGTTCTCGAGCGAGAGGTTGATGGACGAGCGGTCGAGCACCCGCAGCACGATCGATTCGCCGTGGTGCGTGGGCAGCGAGGAGACCCGCATGTCCACCTGTTTGTCGCCGAACTGTTTGACGATCCGGCCGTCCTGGGGGATCCGCCGCTCGGCGATGTTCATGTTGGACATGACCTTGACGCGGGAAATGATCGGACCGGCGAGGTGGATCGGTGGCGGGGCCATTTCATAGAGCGCGCCGTCCACCCGGTAGCGGATCTTGAAGTCCTTTTCGAAGGGCTCGAAATGGATGTCGGAGGCCTTCTCCTTGATAGCCTGATAGAGAACCAGGTCGACGTAGCGGATGATGGGCGCGGAGTTCGCCTCCGATTCGAGGTCCGCGGCGCTGACGCTTGCGGCGGTGGCGTCAAGCTGGCTGAGGATGTCCTCCATCGCCTTGCCTTCGCCGCCGTAGCACTCGTTGATCTTGGCCTCCACCAGATAATCCGGGGCGACGACGACGGTGATTTCACGACCGAGGGCGAAACGCAGGTCTTCGGGAGTCTGCGGGTTGAGGGGATCTACCAGAGCCACGTAGAGGCCGGTTTCGTCGAAATTGACAGGCAGCGCGCCATGCAGACGGGCGGTGCCGGCGGGAACGAGCGCGAGCAACGCCTCGGGCGGAGTCCAGTCCCGGAGGTCCACCATGCTGGTGCCCAGCTCGGAGGCCACGACGGGCCAAACGTCGTCGCGGCTCTGGATGACCTGGAAGTCTGCCAGAATTTCGGCGATTTCTTTGCCGCTGTGGCCGACTTCCGCGAGGATATCCTGGGCGAGCGCCTGGTCGATGAGACCGCGGGACTGGAAAAGTTCGATGAGCTGTTGGTTGTCCATGGGACTGGCAAGCGAAAGGTTTTTGAGATGGTTGATCAGTCGGCGTCTGACATGGTGGCGTGAACGACCTCGCTGCCGGAAGTGAGTCCTGAGAGCACCTTGCGGATGCCGTCCTCACGAAGGGTGCGCATGCCGAGCTCGCGGGCCCGGCGGCGAAGCTGGGTGGTGGTGAGGCCGGTGTTGATCATGGTGCGGACCTCGTCGTCGATGAGGAAGGTTTCGAAAATCCCCATCCGTCCCTTGTAGCCGTTGCCGCGGCATTTCTCGCAACCGACCGGGCCGAAGATGGTGGCTTCCGTCATGCGCGACGAGTCGAGGGAGAGCGCGCGCATTTCCTTGTCGGTGAGCACGGCCGGAGCCTTGCAAATCGGGCAGAGTTTGCGCACCAGACGCTGGGCGAGGACGGCCCGGACGGCGGAGGCGATGAGGAACGGCTTCACCCCGATGTCGGCGAGACGGGCGACGGCGGAGGGCGCGTCGTTGGTGTGAAGGGTGGAGAAAACCAAGTGGCCGGTGAGCGAGGCGTTGATGGCGATGTTCGCGGTTTCCGCATCCCGGATTTCCCCGATCATGATGATGTTTGGCGCTTGCCGAAGCATGGCGCGGAGGGCGGCGGCGAAGGTCATGCCGATGTCGGTCTTGACCATGACCTGGTTGATGCCGGGAAGCTCGTATTCGACCGGGTCTTCCACGGTGATGATCTTTTTGTCCGGCTTGTTGATGACGTTGAGGCAGGCGTAAAGGGTGGTGGTTTTTCCCGAACCGGTGGGCCCGGTGACCAGGAGAATTCCGTCCGGAAGGCCGAGAAGCCCCTCGAAAACCTGCTGGTCGTCCGAGAAAAAGCCGAGTTCGGGAAGACCGAGCAGCAGCGCGGTCTTGTCCAGAATCCGCATGACGATCGACTCGCCGTGATTGGACGGGACCGAGGACACCCGGAGATCGACCTCCTTGTCGCCCATTTTCAGCTGGATCCGGCCGTCCTGTGGCAGGCGTTTTTCCGCGATCGACATGGAGCCGCTCATCACCTTCAAGCGGGCGATGATGGCGGGAAGAAGTTTCTTCGGATGGGTGTCAACGTGGACGAGCTTGCCGTCCAGCCGATACCGCACGCGGACCGAGGTCTCCAACGGTTCAATGTGGATGTCCGATGCCCGCAGACGGAAAGCCTCGGTCAGCAACTGCATCACCAGCCGGATGATCGGCGCGTCGCTGCCACTGGGGCCGGCCTCGGCGTCGCCGCCGGTCACCGAGTATTCCGAGGCGCCCGCGGCGGCCGTCTCGCCGGTATGATAGAATTGCCGGAGATGCTCCTGGATGTCCTGCTGCGTGACGCAAACCAGACTCAACTCGCGGCCGATCACGTGCGGCAGGCTGTCAAGCGACTCAAAATCGAGTGGATCGGCAAGCGCGATGGTCAGAGTCAGCCCCTCGTCCTGCACGGGAATGACCCGGTAGCGCTTGGCGATTTCGTCAGAGATGGTTTCCGTGATGCCCGGGTCGAAAGCCACATCGGCGAGACGGATGAACGGGATGCCTGCGTTTGATGCCAGAGTCCGGGCCACATCCTCTTGGGAGAGAGCGGTATGCGCGAGCAGGCGTTCGACGATCGTTTCGCCTCCGGAGAGGGAGTTTCGCGCGCGGGCGACTTCATCGGTGGTCACCACTCCGGCTTCGGCAAGCAATTCTGCGAGATAATCTTCGTTTGAAAACACGGGGCTCTAAGTCCTTGGAGATGGAGTTTTGAAGTGAGCAACTCGGACAACCGTCCCTTGCTGCTGCTTGCGGAGACTGTCCAAGCTCCCGCGCCGTTGTCAACCAGCCACATCGCAAGAAACCGCAATTTCCCGCATCTGAAAAAGTTTACCGGCCAATCCCACTCGCAATGTAGTCACCATGACTATTCATCCGGCCAACCCCATCCGGCCCGCGGCTACAACTTGACCGCCAGCCGCGTTTGCCGGGTCAGCGGAAATTCCTGGGAGACCCGGACGTGCGACCGGCGGTGAATGCCGACGAGCATTCCCACCGCCGCCAGACTGAAGACGAGACTCGTGCCGCCGTAGCTCACGAACGGCAGCGGCAGCCCGTCGTTGGGCAGCATCGCGGTGGTGACGGCGATGTTCTGCATGGCCGGCACCACGATCACGCAGGTCAAACCCAAGGCGACGCAGCGGTTGAAAACATTGTTCGCCTGAAGCGCGATGCCGCAACCGCCGACGGCGATCATCACGTAGCAAAGCACCACCGCGAGCGTGAACGGCAGGCCGAGCTCTTCTCCCACCACCGGGAAAATGAAGTCGATGTGCGCAAAGGTCAGCGTCCCGAATTTCTCCACGCCGTTGCCGAGACCGACGCCCCACGGGCCGCCGTTGCCGAGGGCGAGCAGCGCGCGCCATTGCTGCATCCCCTTGTCCAACTGGTTGACCGGATTTTCCAAATCCAGCCATGCGTCGATCCGCGACCGCCGGACGACATCATTCATCACGTAATAGACCGCACCGGAAATCGCCACCAAGGCCGTCGGCACCGCATAGAGCAAGCGGGTCCCCACGCAAAACATCATCGCCCCGACGGCGGCGCACAGCGACAAGGCGGTGCCCACATCGGTCTCCCCGGCGATCAGGATGATAGGAACACCCGCGATCATTCCCGGGATGATGAAGCCGCGCCACAGCGTGTGCACCTCGGTTTGCCACCGCGCGAACCAGGCCGCCAAGGCGATCACGATGACGATTTTCGCCGCCTCGGATGGCTGGAACTGCCCGATCAGCGGCACCTTGATCCACCTGTTGGATCCGAGCTGCGGGTCGGCGATGCCGGGCACGAAGCAGCAGATCAGCAAAACACAGGCCCCGCCGAGCATCCAGGGAGAAAATTTGCGGAACCATTCCAACGGAAGTCTCGCGGCGAAAATCGCCGCCACCAGCCCGACGGCGACCCAGATCGACTGGCGCTGCAGGAAATGATAGGGCCCGAACCCCCTCACCCACGCGCCCGTGCTCGTCAGCATGATCAGCCCGAGCGCGACCAACGCGGCCACCGCGGCGCAAAGGATGATAGAGCAATGGCGGGTCATCGAAATGGAAAACTTACTGGGGGATCACGAGGCTCATGCCGCCCCGGAGTTTGCGCGCGTCGGTGAGGCCGTTCGCTTTCATCAGCGCATCCTGATTCACTTTGAAACGATTGGCAATGCGCCAGACGCTGTCGCCGTTCTGCACGACGTAGGTCTTGCCGGAAGCGGCCGCCGGCGCGCTAGCAGCTTGGGCTCCACGCGTGATGTTGGGACGAACCAGCTGCGCGCGCGGCGCGCCGCTCACGTTCACCGGCACCGCGTCCACCAACCCGGAATCGCCGCCCGCAGGCACTTGATTCCGGATCGCGGTGACCTCCGGAGGATCCACCGCGACGATGCGCTTCGGCGGGATCTTGAGAATCAGCCCCGGCCCGATATCGACGTGCTCGTTGATCAGGCGGAGTTCGCCCTCGTCCACGGCCTCCGCCGCGGCGATGCGGGCGTAATTGTCACCCGCCCTGACGATGTATGGCTTCTCACCCGATGACAGGCGCGGAAGATCCGCGCGGCGCGGCGCGGGCGCGGTGGCGACCGAGGAAGCCGCCTCGACCTTCCCGGCCTTCGTCGTTTGCGGCTCGGCGGGAGTCCGGCCGTCCAAGAATTTCTGATGTACGAAAATCAAGCCGATCGCCACGATGTGGAACAGGAACACGATGGTCAGCGCGCGCGAGATTTTCGAACTGCTGTCATCCACTTCCATGTCCGCGGACGCGGCCGCCGCGACACGTTGCTTGCGGTTGGCGGTGACGGCGCTCAGGCGCTTGAAAATTCCTTTCGACACGGGAAGGCGTTTGACGGGGAGGGTGTGGGGTTTCATGAGATTTAGCGGAGTTGATGGACGAGATCGCGGAAGGCGTTTCCACGTTGTTCGTATCCGGTGAACTGATCGAACGACGAGGTTCCCGGCGAGAGCAAGACGGTCGAACCACGCGGCGCGAGGCTGCGCGCGGTCGCCACGGCGGCGGACAAATCCGATACCGATTCACAGGCGACGGCCTGCGAGAAAAGGGCTGCCAGCGGCCGGGCAATCTGGCCGAAGGTGACGACGGCCAGCGCCTTTTCTGTCAGAAGCGGGACCACCGAGGCGTAATCAAGCCCCTTCTCTTTCCCGCCGGCGATGAGCACCACCGGCCGGGTTTGCGATCGCAGCGCGCTTTCCAGCGCATGGAGATTGGTCGCCTTCGAGTCGTTCAAATACTCGACGCCATCGAGCGTGCGGATGAGTTCGCAACGGTGCGGCGGCGGGGCGTAGCCATGCAGCGCCTCACGCATGGCGGGCGAGGAAATGCCGAGCGCCCGGCAGGCTGCCAGAGCCGCCATCGTGTTCTCCGCGTTGTGAAGCCCGCGCAGGCTGGTGTCGCGGTCCATGTCGAGCCAGGTCTCGCCGCCGTGCTCGATGGTGTGGCCTGCGGAATACCAATCGGCGTCCCGGTCCGTGGTGGAAAAAGTCACCACCTTCGCCGCCAGAGCGGGAAGATTTTCGCCGGTCCGCACCACCGCGGTATCCGCCGAAGTCTGGTTTTCGAAAATCCGCAGCTTGGCCGCCCGATAGGCTTCCACCGTCGGATAGCGGTCCATGTGGTCCGGCGCGAAATTCAGCCAGATCGCGACGACCGGATGCAGCGTGCGGATCGTTTCCAACTGGAACGAACTGAGCTCCAGCGACACAACCGCCGGCGGATTCGCCTGCAGGACGACCTCCGCGAAAGGCGTGCCGTAGTTTCCGCAAGCCGTCCCGCCGAGCGCGGCGTGGGAAAGGATGCGCTCTACCAGCTCGGTCGTCGTCGTCTTCCCGTTCGTCCCGGTGATGCCGATGATTTGTCCTTGATAGAACCGCGCCGCCAGTTCCACCTCGCCGATCACTTCGCCCGCGCGCTCGGAAAACGCCGCGACGTAGGATCCGTAAGTATCGATGCCGGGACTCACGACCAACAGGTCCGACACCAGCCCGCGACCTTCCGCTTCCGTCGCCTGCGGATGGATTTCAACACCCGCCGGCATGCCGGAAAACGCCTCGTCACCCGCGCTGTCCCAGGCGGATACCCGCGCGCCCTCGCGCAGCGCGAGCGCCGCGGCCGCGCGACCGCTGCGGCCCACGCCAAGGATGGCGACATGTTTTCCGGTGAGATCCATGGTTGAGTTAGGCAATCTTGAGAAGGGCGAGGCCGAAGAGGGCGAGCATGATCGAGATGATCCAGAAGCGGATGATCACCTGGTTTTCATGCCAGCCTAGCAGCTCGAAATGATGGTGGATCGGCGACATCTTGAAGATCCGCTTTTTCCGCAGCTTGAAGCTGCCGACCTGGAGGATGACCGACATCGCCTCCATCACGAAGACTCCGCCGATGATGACTAGCAGGAGCTCCTGCTTGGTGCAGATCGCCGCCGTGCCGAGCGCGCCGCCGATGGCCAGCGATCCGGTGTCGCCCATGAAAACCTTGGCGGGATGGCAGTTGAACCACAGGAATCCGAAACCCGCGCCCGCCAGCGCCATCAGGAAAACCGCCAGCTCGCCGATGTAGCGGTTGTGTGGAATCACCAGATACTCGGTGGCCATGAAAAAGTGACCCGCCAGATAAGCGAGAAACGCATACGACAGCGCCACGCTGATCGTGGTGCCCGTCGCCAGGCCGTCGAGTCCGTCGGTCAGATTCACCGCGTTCGAACAGCCGACAATGACGATCGCGAAAAACGGGATGACCAACCAATGGAGATCGATGATCGCGACCTTGAAAAGCGGGAAGCAAATCGCGCCGATGCCGATCGGATTCCCGCCGAGACGATATCCCGCGAGACCGTCGGCGATCTGTTGGGGAGTCGCTCCGAAGCCGGAAATCTCCTTTTTGAAATAGAGGAAAGTGGCCGCGATCAGGGCGATGACCAACTGCCAGCCGAGCTTCTTGCGGCTGCTGATCCCGTCGGACTTCTTCTCCCTCACCTTCTTGTAGTCGTCGCAAAAACCCAGCAAGCCGCAGGCCGCCATGGTGCAGGCGCAGACGGCGATGAACGGATTTAGCGGACGGGCGCAGATGAGCGTGGCGATGAGCACCGAGCCGATGATGAGCACGCCGCCCATCGTCGGCGTGCCGATCTTCCCGCCGTGCAGTTCCGCCAGCTTGTGGACCTCCGCCGCCGTGCGGATCGGCTGCCCGACCTTGAGCGAAATCAAGCGGCGGATCACCCGCGGGCCGAAGATCACGGATAGGATGAACGCCAGCAATCCGGCGCTCACCGCACGGAAGGTGATGTATTGAAACAGGTTGAGAAAACGGCAGGTGATCGCCCACGAGTCGCCGCGCTCGAATGCCTGATACCAGAAATCGTAAATGGCGGGGAGCATCAGTTTCGGGGGAATGCGGCGTGCATGACGCGTTCGACGGTGGCGGTGCGGCTGCCCTTGAACAGGACGACGTCACCGGGTTTCACCTCGCGGGTCAGCCACTTGGCGGCTTGGTCGAGGTCGGAAAAATGAGGCGCGTTTTGCGCGCCCTCGGCGATGCCCTCGGCACCTTCCCCCACGGCGATCACCGTGAGGTGGCGCGCTGCGGCGAGAGCGCCGGTGCGGAGGTGGGCGGCGGGCGCGTGAGCGCCGAGTTCCCCCATCCGGCCGAGGACGATGATCCGCCGCGAGCCGTTGAGAACGGGAGTGTCTGCTAGAGCTTCGATAGCCGCGGCCATCGACTCCGGGTTCGCGTTGTAAGTGTCGTCGATCACGGTCGTGCCGTGATATTCGTAGCGACCGAGTCGTCCGCCCGTGAGCGCGGCGTTGGAAAGCGCGTCGGCGATTTCAGCCGGGGAAATCCCGAGTTTCCATCCGACAGCGGCGGCTAACAACGCATTGGTCACCATGTGGCGTCCGGGCACTTGCAGGGTGACTTCCACCGGGGTTTCGCCTTCGATCCCCAGGGTGAATAAAGTTCCGTCCGCTTCGAAACGCAGGCTTTCCGCCCGCACCAGGCCGCGGCCGTTGCCGACGGCGACCATGTGCGCCTTGGTCCGCTGGCGCAGGTAATCGTGGAAGTCGCAGTTCGCCGGAATGAACAAAATCCCGTCCGCCGGCAGCGCGCGGGCGAGCATGCCCTTTTCCTCGGCGATTGCCTCGCGGGTTTTGAGAAACTCGATGTGCGCGGTGCCGATGTTGGTGATGATGCCGTATTTCGGGCGGGCGATCTCACACAGCGGGGCGATCTCGCCCGGATGGTTCATCCCCATCTCCCAGACGGCGGCGGTGTGCTCGGGCGTCGTCGCAAGAACGGTGAGCGGCACGCCGATATGGTTGTTCAAATTCCCGCGGGTGGCGGAGACATTGAAGTGTTTGGATAGAACCGCGGCGGTGAAATCCTTGGTGCTGGTCTTGCCGTTCGAGCCGGTGATGGCCACTACCGGGATGTCCAGCTGCTTGCGCCACCAGCAAGCGAGGCGTTGCAGCGCGAGTAGCGTGTCAGGCACGACGATGACCGCCGTATCTGCCGGAGGCTCGCCATCCCACTGCTGGACGACGGCGACTGAGGCGCCGTTCTCCAGCGCCTTCGCGGCGAAGGTGTCGCCGTTGAAATTCTCTCCCCGCAGCGCGAAAAACGCCGAGCCCTGCGGCAGCGTGCGCGTGTCCGTGGAGACGCCGCCGGAAATCATCACGCCGCCCCCGCCCGCGGCGATGGAAACGCCGAAGATGTCCGCAAGTTGCTGGGCGGAGATGGGCTTCATCGCATGTCGGAAATGGCTTGGGCGCGGTCGCGAAGCGCTTTGCTCGCGTGCTTGCGGTCGTCAAAGTCGATGGTCTCGTCGGCAAACTGCTGGGTCGTTTCGTGGCCCTTGCCGGCGATGAGGATGATGTCGCCGGAGAGCGAGTTCTGCACCGCGAAATCGATGGCTTCCGCGCGGTCGGGAATGCTGCGGAAGGTTTTGCCTTTGAGGCCGCTTTCAATCTTACGGATGATCGCCAGCGGGTCTTCCGAGCGCGGATTGTCCGAGGTCACGACGCATGCGTCGCTGTGGCGGGCGGCGGCGGCGGCCATCAGCGGGCGCTTGGTTTTGTCCCGGTCGCCCCCGCAACCGAAGACGGTGATGAGGCGGCGCGGGTCGAGTTCCTTGAGCGTGCGGCAGGCGTTTTCCAAGGCGTCCGGCGTGTGCGCGTAATCGACGAAAACCGTGGCTCCGCCGGCGTTGCCGACGTTTTCCATGCGCCCCGGAACCTGCGGCGCGTCGACCAGCGAGGCGACGGCGTCACGCGGGCGGATGCCGCAAGCGCTGGCGGCGGCGATGGTTCCTAGCAGGTTGTACACATTGAAACGCCCGATCAACGGTGCGCGGAGGAGGAAGGTTTTGCCCTTCGCCGCGAGCTCGAACTCCATGCCCTTCGCGCTCTGGCGGAAGTTGTTCGCGCGGAAATCGCTGTGCACGCCGAAGCCGAAGCGGAGCACCGGCATCTTGCCGTCCAGCGAAGCCGCGAGTTCCGCGCCGTAGGCGTCGTCGGTGTTGATCACGGCCACCGGCTTTTTGCCGAGCGGATTCGCGGCCAGATCGTGGAACCATTCCGCCTTCGCCTTGAAATAGGCGTCGAGCGTGCCGTGATAGTCGAGATGATCCTGAGTTAGATTGGTGAAAACGCAGGCGTCGAAGCCGATCGCCGACACGCGCTTCTGATGGATGCCGTGCGAGGAGACTTCCATCGCCACGCCGCGGCAGCCGTTGTCGCGCATGCGGGTGAGCAAGGCGGAAAGCTCGATCGAGCCAGGCGTGGTGTGTTTGGCGGGTTCCACCGTTTCGCCGTCATCGACGAGGATGGTGCCGAGCAACCCGGCTCGGTGCCACGCGGTTTTCATCACGTGATGCAGCAGGAACGCGGTGGTCGTCTTGCCGTTGGTGCCGGT
>NZ_JBIKBQ010000043.1:0-28996 GCF_058122085.1 Luteolibacter sp.
CGCGGACCATCAGCATGTGGCCAACCAGTCCGCCGAGCACGAGGACGACGCGGCTATTGCGGCGGCAGCGGTCCTGCAAGCTGACTTGGAACATCACGATGGCCGTGAGGGCGATGATGAATCCGTACGACGCGCCCTTGAGAGGATCCGCGGCGAAGGCCGTGCCGACAGACGACTTGAGGACGAGCACGGCGCTGCCGACCGCGAAGACGGCGTAGAGCGCGAGCTTCACCCAAAAGCTGTCTTCCAGCGCCTGAATGACCGGATTTTCGCTGTGTATCCGGCGCTTTTTTCCTGACGAAAGTCCCTCTCGGGCCAAGCGCCAGCGTTTGATGGCATCCAAAAATCCCACTGCGGTGTCGTATTCGGTTGATCGTGCGGGCACCAAGGGAGGTGACCTGCGGGGCGGTGAAGCTAAGCGCGGTTCGGAGTATTGGCAACCCGCAAATCCGGTGGGTGATCCGGGTGATTTTGCAGTTTCCGCGGGCGGTTCCGGGCTTTAGCTTCGGTGGGTGACGACGAATTCGGGAGGGATACTGGTGGCTGCGCCGATGCGCTGGGATGAAGCGTGTTTCGCGGTGCCGGCGCTGCGGGCGCTGGTGGCTTCGGGCTTGGGTGCGGGGGTGCTTTGTGCGGCGGCGCAGCGGGAATTTTGGGAAACGGTGGAAGGGCTGACGGTGATCGATTTCCCGGTGAAGGCGAGCGCGCGGGCCGTGGCGGCGGGGATTTCAGGAAGCTGGGAGGCGTCGCTGGCTTGGGAAACCGGCTTGGCGGCGGAGGCGTTCAAAATCGCGGCGACCCCGCGGCGGCTTGGCGCGGACGAGCGGAAATTGGCCAAACTGCTGACCCATCCGCTCGGATTTGCGGCGGGCCCGCTGGAGCACCGGGTGCGGCATTATCTGGCGGCGGTGGAGGCAATGGGGATCGAGACCGGGCGGCCGGAGTTTTTCGCGCCAGCCGCTCCCGGCATCGAGCCGATGCCGGGAGCGGTGCTGCTTTGCCCGGATTCGGACTTCGGGCCGAGCCACGAATGGCCGGTCGAGCGGTGGGTGGAAATCGGGCGGAAGCTGATTGAAAGCGGGAGACGCGTTACGGTCACCAGCGTGGACGGCGGGCGGGGACGGGGCAGATTTTTGGCGCAGAATCTCGGTGAACACGTCGAGTTTTTCCATGCCTCGCCGCTTGCCGCGACTTTGCCGTTGCTGGCGGTCCACGGCCTGGTCATCGCCGCGGATGGCTCGCTGCCGCACTTGGCCGCCCATGCGGGAACGACGTGTGTCACGCTCTTCGGCCCGAACGATCCGGCCTGGAAGCGCCCGCTCGGTCGCCGCCATTCCGTGGTCCGGCGGCACGTCGAGTGCGCGCCGTGTTTGCTGGCGAAATGCCCGCTCGACATGCGCTGCCAGAACGAACTGGAAGCCGACCGCGTCTGGCAAGCGGTGCGGGAAAAGCTGGGATGAAGTCCAATGCCTTTAAGGATTAAACTACTTGCAAAGATTCCAGCGCCGCTTGGATCGGCACGGACTGGCGCTGGCGATCGATGAAGAAGCTGACTTCCTGATAGCCGGCGCTTTCCAACAGCCCGAGCGCCGTGACGTAGCCATCGCCGACACGTTCCGGAACATGCGCGTCCGCGCCGATGACGACGGGGATGCCGCGCTCGTGCATCAGCGCGAGTTGCGAGGGCGACGGATTCATTTCCGGCAGATCCTTCTGGACGCCGCTGGTGTTGAGTTCCATCGCCACGCCGGTGGCGGCGACGCGGTCGAGCGCTCGCTCGATGACCGGCCGAAGTCGCTCGAAATCCCAATCCGCGGGAGACTCGTTCTTGATCAGGTCCGGGTGGGCGAGGGTGTCGAACAGCCCGCTCTCCGCGGAGAGCGCGAGGTGCTCGAAGTAAAGTTCCTGATAGGAAAACACGTCGCCCGTGTGGAAGAGCTTCCGGTAATCGCCGACCTGATAGTGGATCGAGCCGAGCACGTGGCTGAGCGGCACGCGGGCGTGGAGCCTTTCCAGCCACGGCTCGACTCCCGGATAGAAATCGCTTTCCAGTCCGAGCCGCACGTCGAGCCGGCCGGCGAAGGCCTCGCGGGTGGCGGCGATCATTTGGACGTAGTCATCGAACTGTCCGGGAGCCATCCGCACGTTGGCGGAAAATCCGTCGGGCAGCGGGCAGTGGCAGGTGAAGGTAATGCCTTTGAATCCGCGGGCGAGGGCGACGGCGGCGTATTCGTCCGGCTCGCCGAACGCGTGTTTGCAAAGCGGCGTGTGGCAGTGGGATTCGTAGAGCAGGGGCGTGCGCGTCATTTTTCGGATTCCAGCATCGCCCGGAAGCGCGGGAGGATTTTTTGATAGAGCGAGTTCTTCCCGCCGCGCGCGAGCTGCACGGCGACGAGCTCGGCGGGGGACGTGGGGTCCACCGGCGAGAGCGACGACGCCTTGTAAGCGCCCGCTTCGAGTTGGCGCTCGACGTGGGACGCGCCTGATTTCTGGGTGATCCGGACCGTCGCGTTTCTGGCCCGGATGACGATGGACGAGAGGGGCGGGGCGCTCGGATCTTCGCGAAGCACGACGGAAATCGTCGCGCCGCCTGTCAATTCGAATGCGAATTCACCGGCGGATGGCCGGTCTTTCCAACCCGCTTGCACGGCCAGCCACGTGAGCATTTGCAACGCGGTGTTGCGGTGCTCGGGATGATAGGTGATCTCGACCGTGTCGATTTCCGGCAAGGCTTGTTGCGCCGCGGGATCGTCGAACAGGCTGGCGATTCCCACGCGGAACTGCCACGAGCGCGTCCAGGCGTGGTCCTGGATGATCAAGTCCGGATTGCTCTGGGAGGCTTCCTCGATCATCGCGAACGAGGCCGCGGGATTAGCCCACGACGAGCTGTCGATGATGAACCGGTCCATCACGCTGACGAGGCGCTCGGTGAGGATTTCGGATAGCTCGCCTTGCCACCAGAAGACGAGCGGCAGGTCGGAATTGAGGTGGGCGAAAACGGTGTTGCGGAAACGCCCGGTGACGCGGCCGGTCAGGTGGAAGGCGATCTGCTCGCAGCAGACGGATTTCCGGCCGTCTGCCAAGTGGCAATGCGCGGTGATCCACGCGCGGAGGCTTGGCTGAGGCTCGTCGCGGTCGATGCCGACGAGGATCGCGCGGCACGCGTGCTCGCGGGTGAGTTCGCGGATGATCGCGGAGTTCTCGATCAAGGCTCCGGGCTTTTCCGAATAGACGACGAGATTCATCAGCGACGCGTTCGTCCGCGCCTCGTCCTGCTCCCAGAGTTTCCGCAGTTCGCGGTCGATCGCGGAAACGGGGACCTCGATGCCCAGTTCGGGGCAGATTTCGGGGATGGTGTCGGAACTCGCAGTCATGTCGATGCTCCGAAGGACTCATAGAACCGCCGTCCGCGCAAGTCCCGCGGTGTGGCGGCGGATGATTGATGTGCATCCGGGGAAATCAGGCCGCTCACTCGTCCTCCCAAGCGTAGGCGGCCTCGGCCTTGGCTTCCGCGAGCAGGTCGAGGGTTTCATGCTTTTCGCTTTAGGAGCCGACAATCATGTAGGGCAAACCCGCATCTTCGAATGCACGGGCGAGGGCGATGAGCGCGTCGGTGCCGTTCATGAGCAGACTTGGGATGTCAATTTGATCCTCCGACGGAGTTCCTTCTGCTTGGCCGCCGCGTCCCAGCCGGGATTTTGGTGAACGATTCCCGCCATGGTCCATGCACATGCTTCCTCGAACAGGGACGCGCCGGCATCGAATTTCTCAAAAGGGGTCATCGCCCGGGCCCGCCGGACCTTGGCCAGATCGGCGGCGCGGGCTTGGGCGGCGATGGATTCGTCAGTCACGGGCGCAAATTAGCGCGGCGAAAGGCGGTCGGCAAGCTTGCGGATGGGCTGGAAAATCGCGGCGACCGGTGATCGCCGCTACAGCCGCCGCCATTGGTTGCCATCCTGCGCGAGCAGGTCGTCGGCTTCTTTCGGGCCCCATGAGCCGGCGACGAACTCGGCCATCGGCGGCGGGGTGGCGGACTGGTGCCAGGCGTGCTCGATGTGGTCGATGAACTTCCAGGCTTCCTCCACTTCGTCGCGGCGGGCGAAGAGGGTGGCGTCGCCGGCGACGGCGTCTAGCAGGAGGCGCTCGTAGGCTTCCGGGCTGCCCTTGCCGAAGCTGGTGGCGTAGTGGAAATCCATTTTCACCGGTTCGAGCCGCAGGCTGGTGCCGGGGATTTTCGAGACCATGCGCAGCGAGATCCCCTCGTCGGGCTGGATGCGGATGACGAGCACGTTGCCGCCGGGGACGCCGCCGCAGGGCGTGTTGAAAAGCACGCACGGCGCGTCTTTGAAGTGCACGGAAATCTCGGTGGATTTCTTCGGCAGGCGCTTGCCCATGCGGATGTAAAACGGCACGCCGCTCCAGCGCCAGGTGTCGATGAGAAGGCGGACGGCGACGTAAGCCTCGGTATCGGATTCAGGAGAAACTCGGTCTTCCTCGCGGTAGCCGGGGACCGCGTTGCCATCGACGTGACCGGCGGTGTATTGCGCGCGCACGACGTTGGCGGCGACTTTTTCCGGAGTGTCCCACTGGCGCAACGAGCGGATGATTTTAACCTTTTCGTCGCGAACGCCGTCGGCGGATAGATCGGTGGGCGGTTCCATGGCGACGAGGCTGAGGAGTTGGAGCAAATGGTTCTGCACCATGTCGCGCAGCGCGCCGGATTTCTCATAATAGCCGCCGCGGCCGCCTTCCATGCCGAGGTTTTCCGCACAGGTGATCTGGATGTGGCTGATGTGTTTGCTGTTCCAGAGCGGCTCGAAAATCGAGTTGGCGAAGCGCAGGACCATCAGGTTCTGCGCGGTTTCCTTGCCGAGATAATGGTCGATCCGATAGGTGTCGGCCTCTTGGAAGGTGTCGTTGACGACTTGGTTCAGGTGCCTGGCGGTGGCGAGGTCGGTGCCGAAGGGTTTTTCGACGATGACGCGGGACCAGCAACCGGGCTTCGATTCGTTGAGCCCGGCGTTTTTCAGGTTGATGAGGATCTCGTCGAAGAACTCGGGGGCGGAGGCGATGTAGAACAGCCGGTTGCCTTTACCGCCGTGCTCGGCGTCGATGGCGTCCAGCTTCGCCGCGAGTTTGCGGTAGCCTTCGACATCGGAAAATTCCGAGGTGTGATAGGAAACCGCCTCGATGAAGCTGGCCCAGATCTTGTCGTCGTGGCCGGAGCGGGAAACCTTGCGGTTGAGCTCCTCGAGTCCGCTGCGGAACTCCGCGTCGGACTTTTCCCGGCGGGCGAATCCGATGATCTTCACCCCGGTCGGCAACTCGCCATCGACTGCTAGATTATACAGCGCGGGGATGAGCTTGCGGTGCGTGAGATCGCCGGTGGCACCGAAGATGACGATGCTGCAGGGTTCGGCGCGCGAGCGGGAGACGAGGTCTTCGCGGAAGGGATTACTCATGGGATGCGGGCGGGAGCTTCCAGCAACTCCCCGCATGAGGCAAAGCCAAATCCCGCCCCCGCTGCAAAAGCAATTCATGCGGGGCATGTGCCGGGCGACCACCAAATCCCTGCGTGGTGTTGGAGACTTTTCGCGCGGAGGGCAGCGACCGCAGGTTGACCGAGCGGGTGGTTCTACCCGCTTTTCACCGTGCGGTCGAGCGCTTCGGAGTGAAGCCGTTGATTGTGGCGTTGGAACCGGTGAGCGGGCCGCTGGATCTGTATTGGAATTCGTATCCGGCGGAGGTGTTGCCGGTGGTGGAGGCGGCGTTGAATGGCGGCGGCCACGGGGCGTGAGCGACGATTCTGCGACTCTTGCCGGGATCGGGAGATTCAAATTGAAATTGCGGCGGTGGGTTTTGAGAACTAGGGTTCCGTCATGGTTCAACTCGCGGATATTCAAAAACAGGCCAAAGAACTCTCCGAGGAGGACCGGAAGGGGTTGGTTGCGTATCTGCTCCACGGAATGTCAGACCTGCCATCGGGGCCTGATGATGAGGAAGTGGAGAAGCGGGAGGCGGAAATGGATTCCGGGACCGTCGTCCCTATCGGGCACGCCGAATTTCTGGCTCAAGTTGGACGAATCCGTCGATGAGGGAGGTCGTTTATCACCCCAAGGTGCCGGCAGAGGCTCGGGCTTTCCTCGATTATTACGACGCGATTTCCCCTGATCTCGGGGATTCCTTCTGGCAGGAATTGACCGACGCGATCGACTACGCGAGGGAGCACCCGGAGAGGCACCATTTCGACTCCACCGGACGCCGGCGCGGCAATCTCAACAGATTTCCGATCCACCTCCTGTTTCGGATACTTCCCGGCAGAATCCGGATCACAGCCATACGACACGACCGGCAGAGTCCGGGCTACGGAGCCAGACGACAATAGGACAGCCGTGGGCCTGCGGAAACCGCCGCAATTGATGGCGGTTTATGCCCCGGAAAGAGTCTGCAGCAAGTCGGGCAACGGGCTTGCTGTAATGGATTCCATGACGGGAATGCCATGTTTGCCGGGATGGACCACATGCAAATGATCCAAGCCAAGATGGCCAGCGCCACTACCGGATAGTCCGCCAACCGCTCGCGGATGGAGTTCAAATAGGCAGAACGGGGCAGAAAAATCCTTGAAAATTGAACGGTCGCCGTTCGATTTTCAAGGATGATTTCCGATCATTTCGCCCTGAGTCGTGGCACTTTGCTGATGCTCACCACGGCAGCGGAAACGCGCGGTTGAAGGCGAACACCCGTTCGCGGATGGCGTGGAGTTTGGCCGTGTTGGTGTGATCCGAAAGAGCCTCGTGGATGAAGTCGGCGACCTGTTCGACGTCAGCCTCCTTCATGCCGCGGGTGGTGACGGCGGGCGTGCCGATGCGGATGCCGCTGGGTTTCATCGGGCTGCCGGTGTCGAAGGGGATGCCGTTTTTGTTCACGGTGATGCCCGCTTCATCGAGCGCGTGCGAGGCGTCGGTGCCGTTGAGGTTCTTGTTCCGGAGATCGACGAGCATGACGTGGTTGTCCGTGCCGCCGGAGCAGATGCGGAAACCGTGATGGGTTAGGCGGGCGGCGATGGCCTGCGCGTTCTTGATGATCTGCGCGGAGTAATCCTTGAACTCCGGCTTGAGCGCCTCGCCGAAGCAAATCGCCTTGGCCGCGATGACGTGCATCAGCGGGCCGCCCTGGATGCCGGGGAAAACCTGCGAGTCGATTTTTTTCGCGAACTCTTCCTTGCACAGAATGATCCCGCCGCGCGGGCCGCGCAGCGACTTGTGGGTGGTGGAGGTGACGAAATCCGCATGCGGGAACGGGCTTGGATGCAGCCCGGCGGCGACGAGGCCGGCGATGTGCGCCATGTCCACAAACAGATAAGCGCCGACCTCGCGGGCGAGCTTGCCCATGCGCTCGAAATCGATGATCCGCGAGTAAGCCGAAGCGCCGACGGTGATCAGCGCGGGCTTGAGTTCGCGGGCGGTTTTTTCGAGTTCGTCGTAGTTGATCCGCTCGTCGTCAGGCGATACGCCGTAGTGGGTGACGTCGTAGAAACGGCCGGAGAAATTCGCCTTGTGGCCGTGGGTGAGGTGGCCGCCGTGGGCGAGGTCCATCGTGAAAATCTTGTCGCCCGGCTTGAGCACGGCGAAGTAAACCGCGGTGTTCGCCTGCGAGCCGGAATGCGGCTGGACGTTCGCGTGTTCGGCGCCGAAGAGCTCCTTCGCGCGGTCGATCGCGAGCTGCTCGACGACATCCACGTTTTCGCAGCCGCCATACCAGCGCTTGCCGGGATAGCCCTCGGCATACTTGTTCGTGAGCACGGAGCCCTGCGCTTCCATCACGGCGGGCGAGGTGAAATTTTCCGAAGCGATCAGCTCGATGTTGTTCCGCTGGCGGTGTTCCTCGGCGGTGATCGCGGCATAAATCGCGGGATCGGTCACGGCGATGCGGCTGCCAGAGGCTTTGCAAACGCGCGCTTCGTGTCGGCCGCCGGCGAAATTAGTGACGAGAAAAGCGTCCGCCATGGCGATGGCCGTCGCCTCGTCCGTGAATTTTCCGCTGAGGCAAAGCACGTTGGAATCATTGTGCTCGCGGGTCGTCACCGTTTCCTCGACCGAGCGCACACTCGCCGCGCGCACGTGGCGGTGGCGGTTCGCGGCGATGCTCATGCCGACGCCGGACGTGCAGGCGAGGATGCCGAAATCGTAGGTGCCGTCCGCCACATTGCGGGCGACCAGATTTGCGTAATCCGAGTAATCGACGGATTCGGTGGTCTGCGTGCCGAAGTCGTGGACCTCGTGGCCCACCGACTTGAGGTGCTTGACGACGGCGTTTTTCAACTCGACGGCGCCGTGATCGGCTCCGATGGCAATGCGGAAGGTGGGATGGCTCATGGGCGGGGCGGGATTCAAGTCCGGGAAAGCCGACTTGCAAACCGCAAATTTCAGCGATTTCCTGCAGGTATGCCAATCCCGCCGCATTACCGGAAAATCCTTCCCCCCGCCTCCTCCGGCTGCTAGCTTTTAAGACTCGTCACAGGAAATCTCCGTTTCCCCATGATTCCTTCCCTCCGCAGCCTCCTCCCGGCCATCCTGTTTCTCCCCCTTGCCGCCCGCGGCACCATCGTCACCACTGTCACGGACGAGGATGACGGCGCTCTCGGCGGCGGCACTGGCGTCTCCCTGCGCGAGGCCGTGAAATACTCAGCCGCCGGAGACATCGTCACCTTCGATGCCGCCCTCTCTGGTCAGACCGTCCGCCTCATCCTTGGAGAAATCATCATCTCCCAATCTCTCACCATCGACGGCTCCGCCCTCGCCGCTCGCATCACCCTCTCAGGCGATAAGACGGGGGATGGGAAAACCGCGGACGATTCCCGGGTAATCCAAATCAATAACAACACCGCGGTCATTCTGAATACCTTGGCTGTCGTCGGGGGAGGCAGCACCAGTGGCGGCGGAATTCGAATCTCAGGAATCAATGGCGGCACCACGCAAGTCACCCTTTTGAATTGCCGTCTCACTGGAAATTCCGCATCCGCGCTCGGGGGGGCCATCTATTGCGCGGGCAATCTCGACATCGAGAATTCCAGTTTTTCTGACAACTCTTCCCGCGCCGGCGGCGGGCTTCATGTCGCAGGTGGCATGGTCCATGTGCTGAACACCACCTTCAGTGCCAATTCAGCATCTGCGGAGGGCGGCGGTGTTTACAACCACGGCACGCTAACGCTGCAAAACTCCGTTATCACCGGAAACACCGCCACCGTCGGGGGAGGAATATTCAGCATTGTCGGCATGACCTTGCTCGAGAACTCAGTCGTCTCCGGAAACACCACAAGCGCTTCTGGTGGCGGAATTTATAACTCTGGCAGCACCATCACCTTTCGGAACTCAACTTGCTCGGGCAACTTTGCAGAGTCCAACGGCGGCGGAATTTACCAATATTTTGGCTCGCTTCTGGTGGAGAATTCCACCGTCGCCGGAAACACCGCAAAAGGCGGCGGTGGCGGTCTGGTTGGTGATGCCGGGACTGTTGGCATCCGGAATTCCACGGTTTGCGGGAACACGGCGAACTCCTTCGCGGGCGGTGGAATTACCAACGACGGGGCCACAACGACACTTGAAAATTCAATCGTAACTGGGAATGCCGCTCCAAGCGTCCCATCCGCCTCAAACATTTCCGGCACCTACACCGGTGCCAACAACCTCACCTCCGGCAATGCCCTCCTCGCCCCGCTCGGCGATTACGGCGGCCCCACCCGAACCATGCCGCCGCTGCATGGCAGCCCCGCCATCGAGACCGGCGGCACCACCACCCTCACCACCGACCAGCGCGGCTTTCCCCGCCAGCCCAAGTCGGACATTGGCGCGGTGGAATATCAATTTACCACCGACCCCACTCGCTTTTGGAATCTCGATTTCGACGGCGACGGCTTCGTTTACGGCGCGGAGCAAGCTCTCGGCACGGACTTTTTCGTGGCGGATGTTGGCAGCACCCGCCATCTCACCGTTCCCGCTTTTGACGCCGCTGGCCATGCTGTTCTCAGCTTCGGTCTCAACTCCGCCGCCGTTCAAAGCACGCGTTGGATCCTCCATCGCTCGTCCGATCTCAGCCCCGGCAGTTTCAGCGAAATTTTCCGCACCAACCGCGTCACCGACACCGCCGCTCCAGGCGTTACATTTGTCCGCACCGCCTCCAGCGTCACCGTGACCGATGAAAATCCTCTCCCCGGCGGCGCTTTTTACCGATTCGAAGCCCGCTTAGGACCTTGAAACGGAAGCCGGGATCCGCGACCGCTTCTCGGCCTTCAGCATTCCGCAGCCGGCGGCGACGTCGATGCCGCGGCGCTGGCGGAAGGTGCAGGGGAATCCGCCGGCGATCAGGATTTTCTGGAACTCGTGGCCGGACTCGCTTTGCGTCCCCGCGAAGCCGCCGGTGGGATTGAGCGGGATCAAATTGATGTGCGCGTCGATCCCGCGCAGCAACTCGACGAGGCGGCTGGCGGTCTCGGGCGAGTCGTTTTTCCCGGCGATCAGGGTCCATTCGAAAAAGATCCGCTTGCCGGTGATCTCGCCGTATTTCCGGCAGGCGTCTATCAACATCGCCAGCGACCAGCGCTTGCTCGCGGGCACCAGCGCGGCGCGTTCCTCCTCGGTCGAGCCGTGCAGGCTCACGGCCAGGCGGTAAGGCCGCTGTTCTTCCGCCAGCCGCAGGATGCTCGGGACGACTCCCACGGTGCTGATCGCGATCTTCGTCGGCCCGATGCCGGGGCCGCGCACGTCGGAGATGGTTTCCAGCGCGAGCATCACCGAGTCGTAATTGTGCAGCGGTTCGCCCATGCCCATCAGCACCATGTTGCGCAGCCGTTTTTTCGGATCGATGGATTTCAAGACCCGCCGGGCGTGCAGCACTTGCGCCACGATTTCCCCCGGCCGCAGATGGCGGACGAAGCCCATTTGCCCGGTCGCGCAGAAAACACAGCCCATCGCGCAGCCCGCCTGGGTGCTCACGCAAACCGTCTGGCGGCCTTGGTAGCCCATGAGCACGGTCTCGATGGTTTGGCCGTCGCGCAGGCGCAGGAGAAACTTGCGGGTCAGCCCGTCCGAGCTGTGGATTTCATCGACGACTTCCGGCGCATCGAGGAAAAACGCCTTGCCCTCGCCCACGGATTTCTCCACCCAACGCTTGAGCGGCGGCAAGAACGCGCGGCCTGCCAGATCCAGCTCGCCGTCGCCATGGAGGGTCCGCCACAGCACTTTGGCGTGGTGCAGGATCACGCCGTCCGCCGCCAGCACGGCCACGAGCTCGGAAAATCCGAGGTCGTGCAAAGAGCGTGCGGGTGGGGAACTCACGGCCGAATGCAACCTCGCGGGCGGTGGCGATCAAGCGCGATTTTCAGCTCACGGTTGCCAATCGGCGATCGTCGTAGCGGTTCCGGCGGCGGGTTTGATTTCGCGGGACTTGCCGCCGTGGCTGAGGACGGCGGTTTGGCCGGCGAGGCTGCGGACGGTGACTTCGACGGGCTTGCCGTCTTTCCAAGCGAGGTCCACCTCGAATCCGCCGCGGGCGCGGAGGCCTTTGATGCTGCCGGTTGGCCAGTTGGAGGGAAGGGCGGGAAGGATCTGGAGGATGAAGTTGCCTTTTTCATCGCGGAGGTGGGATTGGAGCAGCATCTCGGCGATGCCGGAGGCCGCGCCGAAATTGCCGTCGATCTGGAAGGGCGGGTGGGCGTCGAAAAGGTTCGGATACATGCCGCCGCCTTTTTTGCCACCGACGGGCTGGAGCAGGTTACGGAGGATGAGGTAGGCGTGGTCGCCGTCAAGGAAGCGCGCCCAGAGGTTGATTTTCCAGCCCATGCTCCAGCCGGTGGCGGCGTCGCCCCGATAGATCAGGGATTGGCGGGCGGCTTTGAAAAGGTCGCTGTCGCGCGAGGTGATGTCGTCACCCGGATAGATGGCCCAGAGATGGGAGACGTGGCGGTGGGTGTTTTTCGGATCGTCAATGTCGGTCATCCATTCCTGCAGCTGGCCGTGTTTGCCGATGCGGTTGGGCGAGATCCGCGGGGTCATTTCCGCGAGTTTGGCGGCGAGTTCCGGGTCGGTCTTGAGGACGGCGGCCGCCTCGACGGTGAGTTTGAAAAGCGAGCGGATGATCTGGTGGTCCATGCTGGGGCCCATGACGAGGCCGCCTTGTTCGGGCGAGTTGGACGGGCCGCTGATGAGCGTCTTGGTGACCGGGTCCTCGATCAGATAGGCGGCGAAGAATTCCGCGGAACCCTTGATGAGCGGATAGGCCTTTTCCTTCAGGAATTTTTCATCGCCGGAGAAGAGGTAGTGTTCCCAGAGCTGATGGCAGAGCCAAGCGCCGCCGGTGGGCCAGATGCCGTGGTTGGAGGCGTTGATGGGAGCGGTGCCGCGCCAGAGGTCGAAGTTGTGGTGGAGGACCCAGCCGGGGGCGGCGTAGTGCTCCTTGGCGGTCTCGCGGCCGGATGCCATGAGCTCGGCGAGGGCGTCGTAAAGCGGCTCCGCGCATTCCGCGAGGTTCGCGGGCTCGGCGGGCCAGTAGTTCATCTGGGTGTTGATGTTGCAGGTGTATTTGCTGTCCCAGGCGGGCTTGAGCGCGTCGTTCCAGATGCCTTGCAGGGTGGACGGCTGGCCGCCGGCGCGACTGGAACCGATGAGCAGATAGCGGCCGTATTGGAAGGTGAGGGCGGCGAGCTGGGGGTCCTTGCCCTTGAGGTAATCGACGATGCGCTCGCTGGTAGGGCGCAGCGACTCGGGGCTGGTTCCGAGGTCGATGTCCATGCGGCGGAAAAGCTTCTGATGGTCGGCGAGGTGGGCGGCGTGGAGTTTCTCCCAGGATTTGCCGGAGGCGCTTTCCAACAATTTCGCGGCGCGGGCGGCGGGATCGCCGGAAATGTCGCGGAAGTTGGTGAAGTTCGTGGCGGCGACGAGACGGACGATGATGGCATCCGCGCCGGTGACCTGGATGGCGCCGGCGTCTTCTGTCAGAGATCCGCCAGTGGCTTCGACCTTGGCGATGCTCTCGAAGCGGATGCCGTCGGTCTGGACCTGGCCGCGGAGGGTGAGGCGGTTGTTTCCGGCGGTGGTGCTGGAGTTGGAATGCGGGCTGGTGAGGCGGACGCGGGCGTTGAGCTTGCCCGGTTGGTCCGCGCTGAGGCGGAGGAAAATGGCCCGGTCCGGGTGGGAGGCGATGACCTCGCGGCGGAATTTCACCCCGCCGGCCTCGTATTCGGTGGTTTGGGTGGCGGTGTCGAGGTCGAGCGAGCGGCGGTAGTTCGAGGCGGTGGCAAGGCCGGGGAAGTCGATCCAGAGATCGCCGCAAGGCTGATAGGCCATTTGCCGGATGGGCACGCCCATGAACTCCTTCATCGCGAGTTCCTCGGCGGGCTTCTGATTGCTTTCGAACAGAAGCTTGCGGATTTCTGGCAGATGTGCCGCAGCTCCGGGGTGCGCGTAGGAGCGCGGCTGGCCGGTCCAGACGGTGTATTCGTTGAACTGGACGCGCTCGGTGGGAACGGAGCCGAAGACCATCGCGCCGAGGTGGCCGTTGCCGAGCGGAAGGGCTTCGGTCCAGTTTTTCGCGGGCTGGGGATACCAGAGGATCCATTTCCCGGCGGGGGCTGCGGAGTTTCCGGTGATTTGCACCGGCTCTCCGGCATGAAGCTGGGAAAGCGCGAGCAGGAGGACGGGGAGGTTGCTGAGTTTCATGGGGAAAACGGGTGATATCGACCCGCCATCGCCCCGCTCATTTCCCGAGCCCCATTACCAGGGCCGAGACGGTGGCTTTGGCATCGCCAACAAGCATGCGGGTGTTCTCGCCGAAGAAGAGTGCGTCTTCAAGGCCGCAAAAACCGGTGCCTTGCCAGGGTCCCTACGCAATGGCAAGGGATGGTCGCATCGGATCATCGGCTCTGACGGGAAGACTATGAACCGCCAGCACCAGCACCTGGTGCTAAAGAGGAAGAGAGAACCACGGATGAACGCAGATGAGAATGAATCAAACCCCTCTTCATTCGCGTCGATTCATCCGTGGTTCCAATTCTCCTAGATTGCAAGTTTCCGGGGGCGGAATCGTGGCGGCGGTTTCCAACCGCCATGCCCAACTCCATTCTGGAATTCCGGCTCTTCCGCCGCTTTTCCATGACCCCCGCACCTGCTTGAGGCAAGCCGCACATACGGCTCCGTCAACGAGCAGAACAAACTCCTCATCAACAAGATCCTCGACTACCGGACCAGCGCCCCGCAGCTCAGCTCCCCGGATGTGGACTGGACCGAGTTCACCAGCGACTACGAGATGCGCGCGTTCTTCGAGTCCATGGCCGCCCGCCTCCACAGCCTGGCCAGCCAGCTGGAAGCCGGCAAGATCCAGCACGACCACGACAACTACCAGGACGCCCTCGACGACGACTACTACACCCAATACAAGGCCGGAGCCTCCGCCCCCGGCGCGGCCGAAAAAGTCACCGCCCTCAAGGTCTTCTTCAACCGCACCGGAACCAGCTCCGCCGAGACCCCCGAAACTCCGGCAAACCCATAACCGCATCATTGTGATGCGGTTATGAGGTCATCCACTCCAAACTTGGGGTTCCGGACTCCAAACTTGAGGTTCCAGATTCCAAACTTGAGGTCCCGGAGTCCAAACATGGGATTCCGGACTCCATCGATGAAATCCCGGCCCCCGCCGGAAGAGTCCCCGCCCCGGAAGCGAGCATCCGGAACCCACCTCCTCCCCGCGGTGACTGTTCGCGTCATTTCCCCAGCTGGTCCAGCGGACTGCGCACCCCGCAGCCGTTCACCCCGGTAGCCACATGCGTGTAAATCTCCGTGGTTTTCACATCATGGTGTCCCAGCAGCTCCTGGATCGTGCGGATGTCCGTGCCGCTCTCCAATAAATGGGTCGCGAAGCAATGGCGGAGCACGTGGCTCGTCACCCGTTTCTCGATTCCGGCCTTCCTCGCCGCCCGCGTCACCGCCTCGCCATACACCTTCGGGTGCAGGTGGTGCCGCCGGCGGATGGATTGACGATTGATGAATGACGATTTTTGATTTTTGATTTTGAAGAACCTTCAGCCACCATCGGCGGTTCTTGTGCTGCTCACAAAGATGGAAATCAGCTCGTCGCATTCCGAGATGGCAGCGTCAACGGCCTCATCCGCAACCATCTGTTTGCGCGAGATGATCTTGAGCCAGATCATCGTTTCCCTCAGTTCCTTGAGTGAAATCTTCATCTTCCAAATCAAAAATCCAAAATCAACAATCACCAATCGTCAATCTCTCCCCGACGCCTTCGCCCATCGTTCCAGCTGCCAATCTTTGCGCTCCTTCGACTTGACCTGTTCACGCCAAAATCGAACTGCGGATTCCCGTTCGAGTCCCAAACCCTGTCTGAGCCTCCAGGTCTCGAACCACGCCAGCAGAAACCCGTAATTCTGTTTCTCCAAGTCCGTCAGATCCCTGGATGCTTCAAGATCCTCTCTCCAATCCGCGCATGAATGATTCATTTGAACACTGTTCTTATGAAAACCCGCATGCGCGCAAGATCATTTCGCATCCTTCTTTTCTCCGAATCATCAAGCATCGGTGATGGTAACCGATGCTTTGAGGAACGAACAGCTAGCAGAAATCCCCGCCCCGGCGGGGCTTTCCCGTTCAATCATCGAGGAAATCAAGCCTCATTACTTCCTCCCTAAATCGCTGGAAAACGCCATGTTACACGAATCTTCCCAGAAATTTCTCGCCAAACTCGGCAGATATTGCCCACCCTCCGACGGAGCGAATAACAAAGTTCGCCGTCGCTATACGCTTGCCAAATCCATGAAACCAATTATCCGGACTTCTCTTGCTATCCTTATCCTTATCAGCGCGTCCGCCTGCAACGTCACCAGCGGCTCACGCATCGTAGTAGGCAACACGCGCCCAGCCATCGCACCGGAGAGCGTGAAAATTTATCTCCGGCCACCCGCCAAATACGAAGAGATCGCCATCGTAAACGCCACCAGTAAGAATGCCTTTGCGAGTGACCAAAGCCTGACCGATTCCGCGCTGTTCCGAATGAAGAAGGACGCAGCCAAACTCGGTGCCAACGGCATTTTGCTCTCCGGCGTTGGCACGCAGCAGATTGGTTCCATTGGTCAGTCGTTCGGTAGCGCTACCGCATATTCGACCGCGTCTGCGAACGCCTATCGCTACGGCAACACCGTCAGTGCTTACGGCACTGGAACAACGAACGTTTATGGCAGCAGCACTACTATCAACACACCACTGTTTCAGAAGGTTTCTAGTGGCATGGCCATTTACGTCTCTCGCGAATGACCGCAACGGCGAACAAGGCGCGGCTGGACAACCGCCGTTCTTCACCTCATCCGCATCACTTCCGCCTTCCAATGGCGGCGGCGCCATCACTTTGACGTTCGCCAAAATCACCCGATGCCTGAAATCAGCCGTTTTCTTGGAATTGTGATCCGCATGTTCTATCGTGACCATGCGCCAGCTCATTTTCACGCGGAATACGGTGATTACGAGATTACGGTTGAGATCGAGACCGGGGTTGTGGAGGGAAAGTTCCCCAAGCGTGCCCTGAGGGCGGTTCTGGAATGGGCTGACATTCACCGCGCCGACTTACTCGCGGATTGGCACTTGGCGAGACTCGAGCAGCCGCTCAATTCAATCGAACCATTGGAGTAACATGAATAGGATACTGAGGATACAGACCGTCCGATACATGGGCGATTACCGGCTCTATCTGGAGTTCAACAGCGGGGACGCCGGGGAAGTTGATCTTTCATCGGACTTGGATGGGCCGGTGTTCCTGCCTCTCCGAGACCGCAAGGTATTCGCTACCGTGAGACTTGAAGGCGGTACCGTCGCTTGGCCTAATGGTGCCGACCTTGCACCTGAATACCTGGCCGAACGACTTGCCGAAGCCTGATCGCGTCGGGCCGGTTCGTTTCCCGGATTCCGTCACTCCGAACTGAGGCGGCAACGCATTCCGCCTCGGATGGGCGATCTTCGGAGGATCATAAGGGTTTTGCTTGGCTCGCTTCCCGGTCGTGATAGGACAAGGCATGAGCGACACCGCCACCCGCATTCCCGAAGACATCAAGACCGCCATGAGGGCGAAAGACAGCGTCGCGTTGAACGCCTTGCGCGCCCTGAAAAGCGCCTTGATGAACGCCGCCATCGAGAAGGGCAACCTCAGCATCGTGCTCGACGAATCCGAGGTGCTGGCGGTGATCCGCAAGCAAATCAAGCAGCGGGTGGACTCGTGCGAGCAGTTTGAAAAGGCCGGCCGACCGGAACTCGCGGCGACGGAGAAGACCGAGATTGAGATCCTTTCCCGCTACCTTCCCGCCGCGCTGGGCGAGGAAGAGCTGGTGGCCATCATCGAGCAGGCGGTGGCCGACACCGGAGCCACCGGCAAGGCGGACATGGGCAAGGTGATGAAGCGCGCGCAGGAGCTCGCGGAAGGCCGCGCGGACGGGAAACTGCTGTCCGCCGCGGTGATGAAGCGGCTGGCCTGAATCAATCGTGCAGATACGTCCGCGGCCGATAGAACCAGGCGAACGGGATGAACAGCAGGGTGGTGGCGAGGACCAGCCAGGTGAAGAAGCGGAAGTAGGCCGCGCCTTCGAGCTTGCTCTGGCCGCCGCAGAACTCGGTGCGGGTGAAGCCGGCTGCGGCGGGTTTTTCATGAATGCCGAGCGCGGCCTTGCGGCGGCCGAGCCAGGTGTCTTGCGAAGACGGCGCGTCGCCGCTGACTTTCTCGACGATCACGCCGAGGTCCCATTTCGTCTTTGAAATCCGGTCGGGGCCGGCGCTGGAAATGCGGGCGTGGGACGAGTCGATGAGGTCGTAAACGAGCGGATTTCCCCATGGGTCCTTGGCGTCGCCGAGGATTTCGCGGGCTGCTTCTTTTGAGGGAAAGCCGTCCTTGGCCCGCGCTTCGATCCGGCTGGCGGCGGCGAGGAAAATCTCGCGGCCGGGGATTTCCAACGACTCCAGCCGTCCCTGATGGCAGCGGGCGATGAGATCGTCGTCCGTGCCGGTGGCTCCGTCGTGCCCCGGCAGCACGATGCTGCGCGGCGAGGTCTGCCAGTCCGCGGGAAGCTTGGCGGTGGCTTGCTCAAACTGAGAGACGCCGGGGGACGGGATGCCGATGACGCGGTTGACCTGCGCGGTGAACTGGTTGCCGCCCCACACGGAAAGCCAGAACAGCGCCATGATCCAGGATTTCATCGCCTTGGGCGCCTGGGTGTAGGCGAACTCCAGACCGACGATGGAGACCATGATTTCCGCGGCGGTGATGATGACGTAGGCGACGATCTGCCAGCCGATCGATGGCCGCTGGCCGGCGTCGATCCAGGTCTGGATCAAGGTGGTGAGCGCGAAGGACGCGGCGATGAGCGCCATGCCGATGCCGATTTTCCGCAGGGGCGTGAGCAGGAAAACCCGGTTCATCCACGGATAGATGACGAAGGTGAACAGCGGGATGAAGACGAGGATCAGGATCGGGTTGACCGCCTGAATCTGGGATTCGAGCCAGTGAATGCCGAGGAAATGAAGGTTCATCTGCTCGGCCTGCAGCACCCACGACGAGCCGGTCTGGTCGTAGAGGGACCAGAACACCGCGATGAACACAAACAGCGGCACCAGCTTGCCGAAGGCGACGACGCCCTCGCGCGAAAACGCCTCCTTGAAGAACCCGCTGCCGGACGGCGGGATGTGGACGAAGCGGTGCCGCCCGAGCCAGAACATGAAGGTGGCGACGGCCATCAGCACGCCGGGCACGCCGAACGCCCAGTGCGGCCCGTGCTTTTCCAACAGCCACGGCGTGAGCAGGGTGGAGAAGAACGAGCCGAAGTTGATGGAGAAGTAGAACCAGTTGTAGACCCGGGAAAGCAGGTGGTGGTTCTTCTTCCCGAACTGGTCGCCGACGTGGGCGGAGACGCAGGGCTTGATCCCGCCGGAGCCGAGGCAGATGAGTAGTAGCCCGCTTGCCAGCCACCACGGCGAATTCCCATACGAACCCATGCACGCGAGCGCGGCGTGGCCGATGCAATAGACGATGGAAAGCCAGAGGATGGTCCGGTATTTCCCGAGGAAAATATCGGCGACCAGCGCTCCTAGCAGCGGCGTGAAATAAACCCAGCTGGCGAACTGGTGGTAGTATTCCACCGCCTGGTTAGGCGAGAGCGCGCGGCCGCCGCCGCCGTCCATGAAGTGCAAGTACTGCGTCATGAACACGACCAGGATCGTGCGCATGCCATAGAACGAAAACCTTTCCGCCGCCTCGTTGCCGATGATGAACGGGATGCCCGGCGGCATCACCTCGGTTTCCTGCGGCGTGGTGCGGTAACTCATAGACTCAAGATGCAAGACTGGAAGATTCAAGAAAGACCCGGCCGATGGACGACTGCTCTGCTCTTGAGTCTTGCGTCTTCATGTCTTGCGTCTCTTACCAGCGAATCGCCGCGGCCGCCCACGTCAGGCCGGCTCCGAAAACGACGAGCACGATGTGTTCACCGCGCTTGAATGCGCCGCTGCGGTTCGCCTCGTCTAGCGCGATCGCGACGGCTGCGGCGGAGGTGTTGCCGTATTTGTCGAGGTTGACGAAGACCCGCTCGTTAGGCACCGCGAGACGGTCGGCGATGGCGTCGATGATCCGCAGATTCGCCTGATGGGGAATGACGCAGGCGATGTCTTCCGGCCTCAGGTCGGCGCGGTCGATGACTTTTTCCGCAGCCTCCTTCATGCGGTTGACCGCGTGCTTGAAGACCTCCTTGCCCATCATCGTGAGGGTGAAAAGGTGGTCGTTGACGTTTTCGCTGGTGATCGGGCAGGCGCTGCCGCCGCCGGGGATGTTGAGCAGGTGGGTTAGATTCCCGTCGGTGCCCATCTCGGTGGCGAGGATCGAGCCTTCTTCCGGCTCGGCGCGGCGGAGCACGGCGGCGCCGGCTCCGTCGCCGAAGAGCACGCAGGTGGTGCGGTCGTCCCAATTGGTCACGGACGAGAGTTTTTCCGCGCCGATGATCAGCGCGTTTTTGAAGGCGCCGTCGGAGATCAGGCGCTTGGAGATTTTCATTGCGTAGAGAAATCCCGAGCACGCGGCGGAGATGTCAAAGGCCACCGCGTGGTTCGCGCCGAGCGCCTGTTGGACATAACAGGCGGTCGCCGGGGTCGGCGTGTCCGGCGTGATGGTGGCGACGATGATCAGCTCGACGTCCTCGGCGGCGAGGCCGGCTTGTTCGAGCGCGCGGCGGGCGGCGTGGGTCGCCATGTGCGAGGTGAATTCGCCCTCGGCAGCGATGCGGCGCTCGCGGATGCCGGTGCGGGAAAGAATCCACTCGTCGCTGGTGTCCACCATCACCGCAAGCTCGGCGTTGGTCAGGATTCGCTCCGGCAAATAGCTGCCGGTTCCTGCGATGCAAACTTGGGTGGGAGTCGTCAATTCACTCATGCGGCCGGACAGTGGAACCCTCGAACGGTTGCCACAAGCGCGAAGTGAAAATCGCGGCTTTCCAAAACTAAGCGTCGGCTTGGACGGCTAGTGAAATGGCGGCCAGCGCCTCCTCGATCTGCGGATTCACGCGGTTTTCGACGGTTTCCATGCCGACCCGGATCGCGTTGCGGACGGCCAGCGCGGTGGAGGACCCGTGGGCGATGATGACCACGCCGTTGACCCCGAGCAGCGGGCTGCCGCCGTAGGTTTCGTAGCTGCTTTTCTCCTTGAGCGCCTTGAACGCGCCTTGGGCGAGCACGGCTCCGGCGATCCGCAGCGGGTTGCCTTTGATCTCGGTTTTCAGCCATTTTGAAACCGCTTTGGCGGTCGCCTCGATGGTCTTGAGCATGATGTTGCCGACGAATCCGTCGCACAGCACCACGTCCAGCTCGGTCTCGAAAAGGTCGCCACCTTCGACGTTGCCGACGAAGTTGATGCCGGGCGTTTGCTTGAGGAGCTTGAAGGTTTCCTTGGTGAAGGTGGTGCCTTTTTCGTCTTCCTCGCCGTTCGACATCAGGCCGACTTTGGGGTTTTTCACGCCGAGCACGCCGCGCGCAAACGCGGTGCCCATCACCGCGTAGGCGACGAGATGCTCAGGTTTCGCCTCGGGATTGGCCCCGGCGTCGAGAATGTGGCAGATGCCGAATTCGTTCGGCAGCGCGGACGCGATGCCCGCCCGGTCCACGCCGGGAAGCGTGCGGAGTTTCAACGTCGCGGCCGCAACCGCGCCGCCGGTGTTTCCGGCGGAAACGAACGCGTCCGCGCGACCGTCCTTCACCATGTCCATGGCGATGCTGATCGACGAATCCTTTTTCTTCCGCACCGTTTTCGCACCCGGCTCGGCCATGCCGATCACCTCCGAGGCGTGGACAATGCTCACCCGCGGGTCGCTCAGATCCAGACCCTGCTTCTTACACTCCTCTTCGAGGATTTCCCGAACTCCCACCAGATAAAGGTGTTGCAGCTTCGGATAGTAACGCAGCGCGTCGATGGCTCCTCCGATATTGACGGCGGGGGCGTGGTCCCCGCCCATGGCGTCCAGGGCGACTTTCATGCAGGATCGAGATTACGGTGGTGGAAAGCGAGGAAACGAAAAATTACCGCAGGAGGAAATCCCCGAGCGGCAATTGGTTCAGAAGACACGTGGTCGGCTTCAGAGAGCTTCGACGTCGAGCACCTGGCGATCGCGGTAGTAGCCGCAAGACGGGCAAGCGATGTGCGAAGGCACTTTGCTGCCGCACTCAGGGCAGCTTTTGAAGATCGGTGCACGCCAGCGGGTGGCGCCGCGGCGCATTTTTGAGCGGCTTTTGGATTGGCGTCTTTTTGGTACGGCCATGGTCGTAGTTTAGTTAAGGTTGGTCCTTGAGGTCCTTGAGAATGTCGAGAGCTGACCATCGGTCGTCGCTCTCGGCGCGGGGCGGAGTGGGTAGCCCATCTTCCGGCGACTTGTCCACTGATAAATATCGGGAATCGATTTCGCACTTCTGCGGCACGTCTCCCTCCTCGCATCTCGGGTCCACCGGGAAGTTGATCAGGATCTCCTCGCGCAAGGCCTCGGTGGCGTCGATTTGCCCCTCGTGCTCGATCTCCAGCGAGATCGCGGCGTTTTCCTGGCGGATCGTTTGCACGAAAGGATGCAGCGTCCTCACGCAGGTGAATTCAAACGGTGCCGAAAGCGAGCCGGTCAGCAGCAGTTCGGAGCCGAAGCGGTGCACCCAGAGGTCGTATTCCAGCGGCCCTACGGCTTGGGCGTCCTCTTCCGGCAGGTCGAAAATTTCCTTCGGCAGCTCGCCGGAATATCCCTTTCCCTCCTCCGGCAGGTTCGCCAGATCGATGATTAAATGTCCTTTCATGCGCGGAATGTAACCCCGCGCCGCCCGCCGCCAAGCCGCAATTATTTCCCACTCGCCAAGGCCCTTCACCCCGCTATTTTCCGCCCGTCATGCCTATCGATATCCCTCTCCTGACCCGCATTTGTGAAGCTCCCGGCGCTCCGGGATTTGAAAAGGAAATCCGCAACCTCGTCCTCGCCGAGCTCAAAGGCCTCGCCGACGACATCCGCATCGACAACATGGGCAGCATCATCGCCCTCAAAAAAGGCCGCTCATCCGCCAAAAAAATCATGGCCGCCGCCCACATGGACGAGATCGGCTTCATCGTCACCCACGTCGATGACAAGGGCTTCGTCCGCTTCAATCCCGTCGGCGGATTCGACCCCAAAACCCTCACCTCCCAGCGCGTCATCATCCACGGCCGCAAGGACATCATGGGCGTCATGGGCTCCAAGCCGGTCCACATCATGACGCAGGAGGAAAAGCACAAGCCCGTCAAAATCACCGACTACTTCATCGACACCGGCATGACCAAGAAGGAGGTCGATAAAATCGTCGCCGTCGGCGATTTCGTCACCCGCCACTCGCCGCTCATCGAGCTCGGCGACTGCGTGAACGTCAAATCCCTCGACAACCGCGCCTCCGTCTTCGTCCTCATCCAGACTCTCCGCGAGCTCAAGAAATCCAAGCGCAAGCCCGCCTTCGACTTCTACGCCGTTTTCACCGTCCAGGAAGAAGTCGGCCTCCGCGGCGCGCAGGCCGCCGCGCTTCAAATCCAGCCGGATTTCGGCTTCGGGCTCGACACCACCATCGCCTACGACGTCCCCGGCTCCACCCCGCAGGAACGCTGCACCGCCCTCGGCGAGGGCGCGGCCATCAAGCTGATGGACTCCTCCGTCATCTGCGACTACCGGATGGTCGAGTTCATGAAATCCGCCGCCAAGCGCCACAAAATCAAGTGGCAGCCGGAGATCCTCGCCGCCGGCGGCACCGACACCGCCAGCCTACAGCGCATGGTCGCCGGCGGCGCGATCGCCGGCGCGATCTCCATCCCCACCCGCCACATCCACCAAACCATCGAGTCCTGCCACAAACACGACCTGGCCGCCTGCATCCTCCTGCTCATCGCCTGCGTCTGCGAACTCGACCGCCACGACTGGGAATTCTGACCCGCCGATTTCCTCTCCAGCCGCCCGTTTCCACCCGGAAACCGGCGGCTTTTTCTTTGCCGGAACCCGCCATTCTCCCGCGAATTCAAAACTTTTATATTCCTCTCCAACGCCTTGCACCAAACAGCCCGGTTTCCCGGGCGATGTTTCGTAAAAATCAAAAGATTTTTTCAAATTTCCGCCAAACCGCCCCGACCTAACCATTAGGCGAAAATTTCCGACCCCCTAGACTTCTCCCCGTATCCTCGCACCAATCGCCGCAAGTCCTAGATCTTGCTCATGATTTACATTGTGGCTACACGCCTAAAAGCGCTACATCTTGTATTGTGAATAATTTGTGGATACTACATGAGCAAAATCGGTTTGACCACGCCCGTCATTTTCTCTCAGTCTCCACTCCGCTGCGCTTCCCGCCCGGCCCTCCGATTCACCCGCTTTTCAAGTTCGCCAAACACCATGTCATCTCCCGCCACCACCACCGTCTCCCTCGGAAGCAAAACCTTCATCCTCGACCGCGAAAAAGCCGAACTCGCTTACGCCGGCAAGCGCGTGATCAACGGCAAGCAAACCATGTTCTTCAACATCCTCCCGCTCAAATACCAGTGGGCGTATGACCTCTACAAGACCATGAAGAACAACCACTGGGAGCCCGAGGACATCACCATGCAGAAGGATGTCGAGCAGTGGCGCTCCGACGAAATCTCCGACGTCGAACGCTGGATCATCAAGATGGGCATCGGCTACTTCTCCGCCGCCGAAGGCATCGTCGGCGACAACGTGCTCCACGTCGTCCGCGAGGTCGTCACCGCTCCCGAACTCAAGCTCGTGCTCGGCCGCCACGCCCACGAGGAAAACATCCACGCCGACTCGCTCGTTTACATGATTTCCTCCCTCGGCATCAACCCGCACGAGTGCGAGGCGATGTTCGAGGACATCCCGTCCATCACCGCCAAAAACAACTTCGTCGTCTCCAACAGCAAGGCCCTCCGCCGCGACATCGACCTCACCATCACCGAAAACAGGCAGGCCCTCGCCAAGAACATCTTCATGTTCGGCCAGGTCATGGAAGGCACCCAGTTCTATGGCCTCTTCGGCATGATCCTCAGCCTCTACCGCCAGAACAAGTTCCCCGGCATCGGCCAGATGTTCCGCTACACCCTGCGCGACGAATCGAACCACATCGAAGTCTTCCGCAACCTCCTCATGGACCTCATCGATGAAAATCCCGACGTCTGGACCGAGGATTTCCGCGAGGACCTCCGCGCCACCATGAAAGAAGGCATCACCCTCGAAAAGCAGTTCATCCGCGACTGCCTCCCGGTCTCCGCCCTCGGCCTCAATTCCGTCGATTTCGAAACCTACATCGACTACATCGCCGACCGCCGCCTCACCTCCTGCGGCCTCGCTCCGCTCAACGAATCCGTCAGCAACCCGTTCCCCTGGCTCGCCGAAATGATGGACATCAAAAAGGAAACCAACTTCTTCGAAGGCCGCGTCACCGAATATCAGAAAGCCTCCGCCCTCGCCTCCGTCGACGACGACGAACTCTAACCTTAAAAGTGGCTGGGGCGTCTCGCCCCGCGCATCCCTCTTGTCTCACCCGCTCCCTAACTTCCCTAAAAACTCGCTCCCCATCACACCATGTACCGCTCACTCAACCTCAACGAAGACCTCGCCCTCAAGCAGGTAGTAACAGACCGATTCTCGCTCGTGGACCGCGGCTTCGCCTGGCGCGACGTCCTCTCCACCGAGAAGCGCGCCCCGGTCACCGACATCACCATCACCCGCGGCACCACTGACTCCCACTTCTCCCTCGAAGACGTCGCCGACGCCATCGGCGACTCCCTCGCCGACCTCCTCATCTCCCGCCGCGAGGATGAAAAATCCATCTTCTCCGACGTCAACCGCAAGTTCGTTTCCGACGTCGCCCACTCCGTCGCCGCCTTCCTCACCGACTCCCTGAAGTCCGACGGCCGCCTCCGCCTCTCGGAAGGCGACCTCTATCTGCTCATCGAAAAGGCCCTGCTCGAAAACGAAGCCTACGACGTCGCCAAGTCCCTCGCCTTCCGCCGCTCGATGGAGAAAACCGGCACCGTGGACGTCCATACCAGCCCGAACTCCCTGCCCGTCCGCCTGATCCGCCGCAATGGCAACGTCGTCCCGTGGTCCGAGACCAAGATCGAGATCGCAGTTAGGAAAGCCTTCCTCACCATCAAGGAAAACCCCGAGCCCGCCGTCGAGGTCGCCAAGGGCGTCACCGACCGCATCCGCCGCGGCGATTCCTCGTTCGTCCACATCGAGGACGTCCAGGACATGGTCCAGGAGGAACTCATGCGCCAGGGCCACTTCAAGGCCGCCACCCACTACGTCCGCTACCGCGACGAGCGCGCCCGCATGCGCAAGGAAGAAGAGGACCTCGCTGAAGATCCGAACCAAGAGCTGATGGTCACCGTCGTCAACGACGACGGCATCTCCTCGTTCTGGGACGGCGGCGATCTCCGCAAGCGCATTTCCTACGCCTCCATCGGCCTCGAACTCAACATCACCGAGTCCGAAATCGAGCGCGAACTCCGCCGCTCCGTCGGCAACGAGATTTCCGAAAAGGACCTCAAAAACACCATCATCCTCAACGCCAAGGCCCTCATCGAGAAGGACGCCGACTTCGCGAAATTCGCCGGCCGCATCCTCCTCTCCTACATCTACGAGGAAGTCCTCGACTGGTCCATCCTCCGCGACGGCATCGACAAACTGAAGCAAGCCCACAAGGCCGCCTTCAAGTCCTACCTCAAGCACGGCGTCGCCATCAAGCGCCTCAACCCCGAGCTCCTCGACTTCTACAACCTCGACAAACTCGCCGAAGCTTTTGATCCCACCGCCGACCTCGACTTCGACTACCTCGGCATCCAGACCCTCTACGATCGCTACCTCATCGTTGACAAAACCGGCAGCAAACACCGCCGCATCGAGACCCCGCAGTTCTTCTGGATGCGCGTCGCCATGGGCCTCTTCAAAAAAGAGGAAACCAAGCGCGAGGACTGGGCCATCCGCCTCTACAACCTCTACAAAGGCCGCCGCTTCTGCTCCTCCACCCCCACCCTCTTCAATTCCGGCACCCTCCACAGCCAGCTCTCATCCTGCTACCTCTACAAGGTCGACGACTCCATCGAGTCCATCATGTATCGCGGCATCGCCGAAAACGCCTTCTTGAGCAAGTGGGCCGGCGGCCTCGGTGGTTCATGGACCGCCGTCCGCGGCACCGGCGGCTACATCCAGGGCACCAATGGCGAATCCCAAGGCATCATCCCCTTCCTCAAGCTCCACAACGACCAACTCGTCGCCGTCAACCAAGGCGGAAAACGCCGCGGCTCCGGCTGCGCCTACCTCGAAACCTGGCACAACGACATCGAGGACTTCCTCGACCTCCGCAAAAACACCGGTGACGAGCGCCGCCGCTGCCACGATATGAACACCGCCAACTGGGTTCCCGACCTCTTCATGAAACGCATGGAAGAGCGCGGCACCTGGACCCTCTTCCGTGCCAACGAAGTCCCCGATCTCCACGACCTCTACGGCTCCGCCTTCGAGCAGCGCTACTGCGAATATGAGCAAATGGCCGCCGATGGCAAAATCTGGTCGCGCCAGCTGGCCGCCCTCGAGCTCTGGAAATCCATGCTCAAGATGGTCTTCGAAACCGGCCACCCATGGATCACCTTCAAGGACCCGTGCAACGTCCGCAGCCCGCAGGACCACTGCGGCGTCATCCACTCCAGCAACCTCTGCACCGAGATCACGCTGAACACCTCCGCCGACGAAACCGCCGTCTGCAACCTCGGCTCCGTCGTCCTCGATACCCACATCACCCGTGACGGCGCCCTCGATCACGAGATGCTCAAGGAAACCATCACCGTCGCCATCCGCGCCCTCGACAACGTCATCGACATCAACTTCTACCCCACCGAAGCCGCCCGCACCGCCAACACCCGCCACCGCCCCATCGGCCTCGGCGTCATGGGCGTCCAAAACGCTCTCTACAAGCGCAACCTCGCCTTCGCCTCCGATGCCGCCGTCGAGTTCAATGACGAGTTCATGGAAGCCATCGCCTACTACGCCTACAACGCGTCCAGCGACCTCGCCTCCGAAGTCGGCACCTACAGCAGCTACAAAGGCAGCAAATGGGACCGCGGCCTCCTCCCGCAGGACACCGTCGATCTCCTCGAATCCGAGCGCGGCCGCAAAATAGACGTCCCCCGCGGCGGCAAAATGGACTGGTCCGTCGTCCGCGAAAAAATCGCCAAACACGGCATGCGCAACTCCAACGTCCTCGCCATCGCCCCCACCGCCACCATCTCGAACATCATGGGCACCACCCCCTGCATCGAGCCGAACTACAAGAACCTCTACGTCAAATCCAACCTCTCCGGCGACTTCATCGTCCTCAACAGCGAGCTCGTCAAAGACCTCAAGAAGGCCAACCTCTGGAACCAGGAAATGCTCGACCAGCTCAAGTATTTCGACGGTGAGCTCGACGCCATCGACGACATCCCGGAAGCCCTCAAGCACAAGCACAAGACCGTCTTCGGCATCGACTTCGAGTACATCATCGACGCCGCCGCCCGCCGCCAGAAGTGGATCGACCAAAGCCAGAGCGTCAACCTCTTCCTCGCCACCCCCGAGATGAAGACCCTCTCCCACATGTATCGCCGCGCCTGGGACAAGGGCCTCAAGACCACCTACTACCTCCGCACCCTCCAGGCCTCCAACATCGAGAAATCCACCATCGACGTCAAAAAGGAACAACGCGGCGTCATGGCCACCCAAACCGCCGCCACCGCCGCCGGTGCCAAAACCTACACCGCCGAGGAAAAGAACGCCTGCTCGATTGATGCGATGCTCAACGGCGGCACCTGCGAAGCCTGCCAATAATCCTCACCTGTAGCGGCGCGTCTATGACCGCCGCACTTCATCTTCATCTTCCATGACTCCCGCCTCCCCCATTGACACCAACGGGGAATCGGAGCATCCTCATGCCAGTGAAAGTTCAACCCCCATCTCAGAAGCTCGCCGCCATCAACGAAGCGCTTTCGAGGACGCCGCTCAAGCGGTTGCCGGTGGAGAAGGTCCGCGCCCAGGTGATCCAGCATCTTTCGGAAGCGAAATCCGAAATCTTGAGGAGTGGGCACGCCGTCAAGGCGCGCTGATCCCGGACAGCGCCCTCGACCGACACGGTCTCGAACAGCACCAGCGAGCACGAAGTCTTCTACCGACCCGACGACGCTCGCGCCGTCAAGCGGACTTGGGCTGGTGTTTAGACCCTTTGCCAAAAATTAGTTCCCTTGTTCGGAATGCGTTTTGCAAACGGATCGGATGATTTTCGATAGATCCATCAAGTGCTGGATCGACTCAACGAGCTTGTCGCTGAGGTCCTTGCTTTGTTTCGTGAAGTAGCCGGCCAGGTAGTGTCCTTTCAGGTGCTGCCAAAGTCGCTCGATCGGG
>NZ_JBIKBQ010000044.1:0-28566 GCF_058122085.1 Luteolibacter sp.
GATTGATGAACTCCGATTGTTGATTTTTGATCGGATACTGAAAAGCCGCTCCGTCACTTCAAAAATCCAAAATCAACAATCAACAATCGTCATTCGTCAATCAACTCGCGCTGCGCCATGAGTATCCCGATGATCCGGCCATAGGTCGCCGCCATTCCTATCTGGACTGCTCCGACATGTCGGAGCTTTCCCACTGGCCGACATGTCGGCCGGTGAAAAGCGGGTCATGTCCCCGGCATTGGCGATATCATCGCCACCCGCATCATCCAGGGTCGCCCCTACCAGACCCTGACCTCCCACGCGATCGCGTAGGGCTTCCTTTTGGTGGTTGCCGGACACGTCAGGGTCGCTAGATGTTTGAGTTAGTGAATCGATTTGCCCGCGTTTTTTGTTTTCTGGTAGCCCTTGCCGCTCCCGCCTTGGCGCAAGAGCGCCCGAGTTGGGCGATTACCGACGCGGTGGACCGCCTGATCGCGAGGAACGCACTCTTCCTGCCGGGCCGGGATGGATTCGTGAAATTTTCAGACGGGACACTGACGCAATATGAACTCCCTGCCAAAAACTATCTCAAGGAGGGCAAATGCTGGCAGGTCGAGCTTTTGAGCCGGCGCTGGAGGAAAAAGGAGCCGCAAGGCTGGACCGCATGGAACGATGCGCGGCCGCAATATGGCGCATGGAAAATCGGGGTGATCCGTGTCGACGTGCTGGCGAGCGGTGTGAAGGCAGCGTGGGTGGACAACCATAACTTCATCGGCGCGACGGCTCCGGGCGAGGCCGAGGTCATGCAGAAGTTGGACACCCAGGGCCAGAGGAGTGTCGCGTCTCCAGACAATTCAACTTACTCGTCCAATGTGAATCCGGTTCAGCCGGTCGAGAACTCCACCGGTCGGATTTTTACCGTCAATCCACAGCCGTCTCCAGCCTCAGGCGGACTTCCCGCTGGTGTGAGCCGCCGCGTTGCACAGACCGCCCTTCCTTCTTCGCCAGTCGCAGACCCCGTGCAAAGCGCGCCCCGCCCCGCCTACACTCTCACCCCGGTTCCATCGCCAGCCCAAGCGCCACGCCCGGCAGCACCCGTCCAACCCGTGTCCGGGCCGCAGAGCTGGGGAGATGTGGCGCGGGATGCCACGGTGACAACTCCGCCTGCCAAGCCTTTCGCCAACTCCATGCCATACTTCATCGGGGCGGTGATCGCCATATCGGTTCTTTCCGGGATTCTCAAAAAATCGAAGCGCCCCTCGTCGCCCCGTCGCAAGCCGGGTCCGGCGAAACGGCAATCCCCACCGCCGTTGCCCGCGGCTTTCCCCGCCCCGGCAAACAACCCGCTCGACCTGATCCAGCGCTGCGAAAACCTCATGACTCCCGCCGAGCTGGCCTTCTTCGCCGTGCTTGAGCCGCTCGTCCATTCCTCACACCGGATCTCCTCCAAGGTCCGCCTTGCCGATCTGTTCAATGCCGCGCAAGGCCCCGGCTGGCAAACCGCCTTCAACAAGATCTCGCGCAAACACATCGACTTCGTCGTCACCGACTCCGCCACCAGCCGGATCTTGTGCGGCATCGAGCTGGACGACAGCTCCCACGCCCTCCCGGACCGCGTCGAGCGCGACCGCTTCGTCAACGAAGTCTTCGCCCGCAACCAGCTCCCGCTCCTGCGCGTGCCGTTTTCATGGACCTACTACCCCGACGGTCTGCGTGCCGAACTCGTCAAAGCGGGCCTCAGCGTTTCCGCTGCGTGAGAGAATCCTTTCTCGAATGCCGCTCACCCCGCTGCCATTCGCCTGCGAATCGCGCTGCGCCATGAGTATCCCGATGATCCGGCCATAGGTCGCCGCCATTTCCTCCGCCTCTGCCACGTCGTAGCATTCCTCGCAGACCGATGGATCGCCCGGTTCCCCAACAACCCGGATTTTAATTCCCTCGAATTCGAGGGAATTAAAACGAGGCCGGCCGGAACAGCTTCTTCCTCTCGTCAGGTATTTTCGACCTTTGAAAAAGATTCATTCCTTAACTTGGATCTCCTACATCGATGTTCTCGCAAAGCCCGTAGATCGCCCCGAGATCCTTTGACTTGATGCGGAACTGACTTCTCTTCTTGATGCGTGACTTTTGAGTAGTGGCGTTCTCAAGTTTGATTCCGGGATCGTAGTAGATCACACCCTTATCTAGTGCACGAAGCACCAATAGAAAATCGGGCTTGGAGGCCAAACGGACAGATCGAGAATAACAATATTGCTGGACGGGATCTTTCCTCAACATGGACGGCACATAAGCGGCGTGGGCGTGTTTCCGCGCCCAATGCTCCATCATACCTTGGAAGTTCCATGACGCGGCGATTTCACCATCATCCGCGACCAATGCCACCACACCATTCTTGTCGTCAATCTTACCGTGGCTGTATCCGAGCAAGTGCATGGTCAGTCCAGTGGTGTCGTTGCGCGCTCCAACCTTGAAGTTGCCTCCAAAGTTGATCCGGTCTTCGCGTCCCTTCTTGTCCGCATAACCGTACTTACGGAGGAACACTTTCGTCCCTGCATCTTGATACAGTCCGCCTGTGGGTTCCGGTGTCATCAGGGTGATGATGCCAGATTCCAGTCGCTCGAAGCTAGGCACCGCCGTTTGTTTCACCTCGAAACCTAGAAAGTCGGGTTCTGAACGTCCGTTCGGGATAACTCCAAGTTCCGCCTCAAGCGTATATCCACCGCAGTTTGAAGATTTGCATGGGAGGATACTTCCGTCACCTCCAAGCCTCTTGGAATCGATCCAGCCGAGCCTATGGATTCTCAGAAGTTCGGCGAGAAGTCCTGTCCGCGCATCACGATTACCTGTCGCTACGGGCAGCGCAATTTCGGAAAAGACACCAGTATCTGGTTCGTGATATTTCTTGATAAACTCGTTGGCGAGATCGGACCCGACCGGGGCGACAAAACCGATTACGGACTCATTCCGAGTCACACCGAGAAACAAAATCCTCCCATGCTCACGGGAGGTGAGAAGTTGGTTTGGGCCGTTCGGACAGCCACGGAGAAATCCAGAAAACCGAACTTCGGGATATTGCGGATAGAGAATGAGTTGCGCTCCCGGTGCGTGGGAGAGCTGACCATCAACCCCTATCCACGAGAATGACATTTGGGCTTTGAAGGTTTCATTACCCGGTTTGACGTCGGGGCTGACACCTCGGTTGGGGAAAAGGCTGAGCGCTGAGAAACCCGGACCGAAGTAGATCTGCTGCTTGGAGTTGTCATTCTTCGCGAGAACCTTTGCGTATAGGTTCCGGCATCCTGCTTCCTTAAAAATCAGGGCTAGATTATCGAGAGTCATTTCTTTGTTCTCGTGCGTTTCTTTGCCGGGTATTTCGTCCCTGGATATAGGCGTGGAGGGATCTCGCCAGCGTCCTCGGATTTCTTTTTGTCCCTCAACACGAGATCCAACTTCTGTTCCGCGGGCTTTTTCAATGTCGCCATTACAGTTTCCGCAATTCGCTCCACGACGGGAACGACCACCGAGTTGCCAAATTGGCGATAAGCCTGCGTGTCGGAGCAGACCAATTTGTAGTCATCGGGGTAACCCATCAGCCGTGCGCACTCGCGGGGAGTCAATCGGCGAGGATTCTTGCCCTTTTGAGCGATAAGAATTTCCGAGCCGTCCTTGTGATAGCGGGCACTCAGAGTGCGCGTTGTATCCGATCCTGTGACGAGTCCAAACCCGAATCCGTTCCCTGCCGCTTTATGCTTTGCCGCGTAGTTCTGGAGGTAATTCCAAAGATGATCGGTCAGAGTATATTTCGCATCGGGGCGGGATTCGAGAATGGTGCCAAGAAGCGGCCCCTGCTCGGGAAAAACAGGAAACTCGAAGTCCCGCTTCTCGCGAAAGCCCACAATAAAAATCCTCTCGCGATGCTGCGGCACGACTGTCTTCGCATCGATGATCTTCGTATAGATCGTGTATCCCAAAACACTTTCCAATGTGTCCTTAATCACCGCAAAGGTTCTTCCTTTATCGTGGCCTTTGAGATTCTTCACGTTCTCAAGAACAAAGGCAGCTGGTCTGTGATGGTCGAGGATATCCGCGATCGAGAAAAATAGATTGCCCTGCTTCACATCATCGAAACCATGGAGCCGTCCAAGGCTGTTCTTCTTGGAAACCCCGGCAATGCTGAACGGCTGGCACGGAAATCCGGCACAAAGGATGTCGTGCGAAGGGATGTCCGCTACTTCGACTTTATTGATGTCGCCATGGGGAAGCTCGCCGAAGTTTGCCTTGTAAGTCTGCTGGCTGAACTTGTCGTAATCGCTGGAAAAGACACACTTGCCCCCGGCTTTCTCGAAGGCGATGCGGAAGCCACCAATGCCGCAAAAGAGGTCAATAAAACGGGGAGATTCAGCGTTCGCGTGCGCCGATTTTGGGGCGGCGGGCGCTGGGGTGAAGCGATACGGTGTTGGATCCTCCTTGAGAACTGTTGCAGCTCTCGGCGCTGATGCTTTTTTCGGAGCTTTGGGCGTAGACGTCCTCGTCGCCGCCGGCTTTTCCTTGCGTTTCGCACTCACGCCTCCACCCCCTCGCAGAGTTCGGCGGTCGTGATTCCAAGGGCCTTGGCAATCTTTGCGACATTTTTGATGCCAGCGTTTCGGAGCCCCCTTTCGATGCCACTGATGTAGGTCGGGTCGAGACCTGAGAACTCAGCGAGTTTTTCTTGGGTGAGGTGCTTGGTTTCGCGGTTTTGGCGGACGTTTTGCCCAAGGGCGGCAAGAACGGGATCATTTTTCGGCATGACTCAAAGTCCATGCTGAATCCGTCGCAAGGTCTATGGACGATGAGTCAAGATGTGAGCCACGTAGCCGCCGAACGCTCATTGCGACCATTGAAGCGGTCGTTGCGAAGACCGAAGTGGTCATTGCGAAGACCGAAGCGGTCGTTGCGAACGCCGAAGTGGCCGATGCGAAGGCCGAAGCGGCCGATGCGAAGGCCGAAGTGGTCGTTGCGAAGGCCGAAGTGGTCATTGCGAAGACCGAAGTGGCCGTTGCTAAGGGTTAAGTGCTCGTTGCTAAGGCCGGAGTGGTCGTTGCGAAGGTCGAAGTGGCGGTTGCTGACGCCGAAGCGGGCGATTACGAGGAATCCGGATGAATGAGCCTCCGGCGGGAGAAGGTGAAGTGGGCGGACCGGGCCGGATACGCCCTACCGGCGGACTGGGGCGGGGGATTGGATTTTGAATTTTGAATTTTGGATGGGGAGACGGGGATTTTTTAACCGCAGGGACGCGAAGGAAGCAGAGGGGGCGCGGAGCCGGGACGACGGGTGGGTTCCGGGCGGGAAAGTGGCGGCGCGGCGTCGGTGTTCTCGGGTTTGCGAGGAAACCGGATGCATGAGCCTCCGGCGGCAGAAGGTGAAGTGGGCGGACCGGGCCGGATACGCCCTACCGGCGGACTGGGGAGCGGGCTCGGAGCGAGACGCTCCGGCAACGGTCTGGCGCGAGACGCGCCCAGCCACTTTCAGGACGGCTCTCCAGGAGCTTGAATGACGATGCGAAGAGCTTGATCTGACCGTCGAAAGATGGATCAAGCAACGCCGCATCGCGGTATCAAGAGGGTCGTCGGTCCGCAAGGGCCGGCGGCCTTTCTTGTGTGAAGAGTGAAGGCTGGAAAGCGGGGCGCTGGGAAGTGCAAAAGAGAAAAATCGAGGGCGGCGTAGCGGCGATCACGGGTCGCCGCGAAGGAAAGGCGAAGGAAAGGCGAAGACGAGGTGACGCGCGAAGGCCGAAAGCGGGGGGAGGAATCCGGATGGATGAGCCACCGGCGGCAGAGGAGGGGATCAGAGTGAACCGCGGAGGCGCAGAGGTCGCGGAGGGACCGAATGGCGTTCAGCCCCAGAGGAGATGAGCGGGCCAGCCGCGGTGGATCATCCTTGCCGGGTTTTGGGTTTGCGGGTGATTTTACGGACGGTCTTTTTGGCCGGGGCGGCGGTTGGGTCCTGAGCCATTGCGGGTGCTTCGAGCGGAGGAAGGCCAACGAGGAAGTTGGTGGAGGGGATAATGACGGCGCTCCAAGGACCACGGCCTGTGGCGGCGCGGATGATTTCGCGTGCGGCACCGAAGAGCATGGCTGGACCGTTAGCGTGCATCGCGCGCTGGAGCTTGCCATCGTGGATCAGCTGCACCGGTGCGAAGCCCATCGTGGCCATGAGGTCGTCGGTCTCGGACTTGGTGACCAGCGGGCGGGAGGTGTCCACCTCGACGTGGGGCTGGGAGACGACCGGGGCAAGGTCCTTGCTTTTCGGATTGATGGTGAATCCTTCCAGCCGATAGGCGGTCTCGGGGAAGAGCACCGCATGGAGGCGCATTCGGACGAGGTAATCGCCGAGAATGCTGGAGTTGACACCGTGGTAGAGGCGCTTGAACCAGCGCCCGGTTTTCGGATCGTAGTAAACCTGGTGTTCGGCTCCACCGCGTTTTCCTTGGTCGATCCAGTGCCGGAGGAAGCGGTCCTCATCGAAAACGTGACCGTGTTCCTCCGCCCCATTTCCTGAGCGACTTGCGGCCGGCGCGGTCAACAGGCCCGAGACGGCTCAACTCCCGGAGCTGCTGCGCGAGCTGCGGGATTTCAGGTAGTCGTATCCCTTGAGCGCCTGCTCGGTAGTGAGCTTCGGCCTCTTCGAAACCACAGCCGCCGTGGCCTTCTTCGCCGGGGATTTCGGCGTGGGCACGGTGATATTGAAGAGCGGCTTCGATGGGGTGAAGTGCATAGCGATGTTGGGAACGTAGCTGAAATGCCTGAATGGTCAAGTCGGGGAGCGTCGGATCAAGACCCGAGCCATTGTCAGACCCGACCGGATTGCGGCTGGGTGTGGGAGAGGGGTCCGGAGAGTCGAGCGGGCGCATGGAGTAGGATCTGAGAGGCTGAAAGGAAGAAGTCGTGGGACACTCCTGACACGTTCTGTGGTTCACCCGTCCTTGCCCGTCCCCTGCACCCGCTCTTCGAGCAACTGGACGAAGTGCTTGATGTGGTGCGACGGCATGTGGCGCTGCCAGACGGCCCACATGTGGAAGTCGAGGTCCGAGCCGCCCGGCGTGATCGGGAGAATGACGATGTCCTGATTCGCCAGATCGAGCACATGGGGAAACAGCGAGATGCCCTGGTCCGCGGCGATGAGGGTGACCATCGAGTCGAAGCCGTCGACCTCGCGGATTCTGGCGGGCTTGCAGCCGGCGTCGGTGTAGAACTGGCAGATCGTCTCGCGGTGGCCGGAGCGGCCGAGGCAGAGCAGCGGTTCCTGCCGGACTTCTTCGAGGGTGATTTGCTTGCGGGCGGCGAGCGGATGCTGGCGGGAAATGGCGACGCCGTAAACCGAGTGGATCACGCGCACGCGGCGCAGGCTGGCGATGTTGGCCACTTCCTTGCCGTAGGCGAAGCCGATGTCGATCTTGCCGGCGGCCAGCGCGGCGAGCTGCTCGGCGGGCAGCATCTCGACGAAGGCGACCTCCACGCCGGGGTATTTCTGATGGAAAATCTTCAGCGCCTTGGGTAGGAAATCGGTGGCGATGACGCCCACGCTGCCGATCCGGAGTTTGCCGCGGTGGCCGGACTGGGCTTGGTGCGCACGCTCGACGGCCTGCCCGGCGTGGAGCAGCAGTTTCTGCGAGTCTTCGAGGAAAACCTCGCCGGCCTGGGTCAGCGAGACGTTGACGGTGTCGCGGTCGAGCAGTTTGACGGCGATCTCGTTTTCCAAATCCTTGATCTGCTTGCTCAGCGCGGGCCGGCTGATGTTCAGGCGCTGGGCGGCCTTGCGGAAACTCAGTTCCTCGGCCACCGCCACGTAGTATCTCAAATGTCGGAGTTCCATCCGCCGGACTGGTAATCAAAAGTTACCAGCATGGAAACATCAAAGTCATTCCGCGATGGTAAATCGGGGTGACAGCTAGGCTTGCCCGAACAAGCGTTCGGGCCTTTCCTGTCCACCTGCCATGCGTCCGATTCTCTTTGTTCCCTTGTCCGTCATCTGGTTGTTGCTCCCGAGTTGCGGGAAAAAGGCACCCGCCAAGCTGCCGCAAATGCCACCCGCGGCAGTGACATTTCTGCCCGCCACGGTGGAAACCGTCACCATCACCCGCGACCTGCCGGGCCGGATCGACGCGGTGCGGGTGGCGGAAATCCGGGCGCGGGTGGCCGGAATCCTGCTCAAGAAAACCTTCGAGGAAGGCGCCGATGTGAAGGCGGGCGACGTGCTTTTCCAAATCGATCCCGCGCCGCTGCAAGCCCTGCATGGCGTGGCGACAGCCAATCTCGCCCGCGCCGAGGCGAACGTGAAACAGGCGGAGAACCAGGTCAGCCGCTTCCGCGAGCTGGTGGCGATCAATGCCGTTAGCAAGCAGGACGCCGACAACGCGGAGTCCGCCCTGGTCGTGGCCAACGCCGACGTGCTGGCGGCCAGGGCGGCGCTGGCCACCGTCGAGCTCAATCTCGGCTACGCCTCGGTGACCGCGCCGATTTCCGGCCGCATCGGCAAGGCGGAAGTGACGGAAGGCGCGCTGGTGGGGCAGGGGAGCCCGACCCTGCTGGCGGTCATCCAACAGCTCGACCCGATCTATTTCGACTTCACCCAGTCGAGCGTGGATCTCATCGCGTTGAAAAAGGCGGGTTCGGATCAAAGCAAGATCACTCTCCTGCTCGAAGACGGCAGCGAGTATGGCAAGACCGGGCGCATCCTTTTCTCGGACGCCTCGGTGGATGAAACGACCGGCATGGTCACGCTGCGCGCCGAGTTTCCCAATCCCGACCACGACCTGCTGCCCGGCATGTTCGCCCGCGCGCGGGTGGTCCAGGCGGTTAGGGAAAACGTCGTCACCGTGCCGCAGCGCGCCGTCACCCGCGCGCCCGGCGGGATGGGCAGCGTGATGGTCGTGGATGACCAGAACCTCGCCCAGGTCCGGATGATCCGCACCGCGGAGATGACCGGCGACAAATGGGTCGTCGCCTCCGGCCTGAAAGCGGGCGAGCGCGTGATCATCGAAGGTCTGCTCAAAGCGCGGCCCGGCGCGCCGGTCGTCCCCGAGCCGTTCGTTCCCGCCGCCAAAAACTAATCATTCAATTTCATGGCACGCTTCTTCATTGACCGCCCGGTGTTCGCCTGGGTGATCGCCATTCTGATCTGCCTTCTCGGCGGCATCGCCCTCACCGGACTGCCCGTCGCGCAGTATCCGAGCGTGGCCCCGCCATCGATCTCGATCACCGCGAACTACGCCGGCGCGTCCGCCGAGACGCTGGGCGACACGGTGACCTCCGTCATCGAGCAGCAGCTCAACGGCATCGACAATTTGCTCTACATGTCGTCCGCCAGCGATGCGAACGGCACGGCGATCATCACGCTTTATTTCAAGCCCGGAACCAGCCCGGACGTCGCCCAGGTGCAGGTCCAGAACAAGGTGCAGCTCGCCACGCCGAGCCTGCCGCTCACCGTCCAGCAGCAGGGCGTGGTGGTGGCCAAGGCGACGCGGAACTTCATGATGTTCATCACGCTCGCGTCGGAGGACGGCAGCATGGACGCCATCGGCCTCGGGAACTATCTCGCCTCTAACGTGCTCGACCCGATCCGCCGCGTGCCGGGCGTGGGCGAGGTGATCCAGTTCGGCACCCAGTATGCCATGCGCGTCTGGCTGGACCCGGACAAGCTGGTGAGCTTCAAACTCACGCCCGGCGACATTTCCGCCGCCATCCAGGCGCAGAACACCCAGGTGCCCGTCGGCCAGCTCGGCCAGCTGCCCGCGGTGGAGGGCCAGCAGATCAACGTGATCCTGCAAGCCCGCGCCACGCTGCGCGAGGTGGACGAGTTCAAGGGCATCGTCCTGCGAGTCAATCCCGACGGCTCGCGGGTCTATCTGCGCGACGTCGCCCGCGTCGAGCTGGGCGGGCAGGATTACTCGATCAAGGCGCGCATCGACGGCAAGCCGGCGTCCGCCGCCGCGGTCAAGCTCTCGCCCACCGCCAACGCGCTCGACACCGCCGCCGCCGTGCGGGCCGAGGTGGACCGGCTCAAGGAGTTCTTCCCGCCGGGCGTGAAGGTGATCTATCCGCTCGACACCTCCACCTTCGTGAAGATTTCCGTGGAGGAAGTGCTCAAGACGCTCATCGAGGCGATCATCCTGGTGTTCCTGGTGATGTATTTGTTCCTGCAAAACATCCGCGCCACGCTGATCCCGACGCTGGTGGTGCCGGTCGCGCTGCTAGGCACCTGCGGCCTGATGGCGGCCTTCGGATTCTCCATCAACGTGCTCACCATGTTCGGGATGGTGCTGGCCATCGGGATTCTGGTGGATGACGCGATCGTGGTCGTGGAGAACGTCGAGCGGATCATGAGCGAGGAGGGCCTGCCGGCGAAGGAGGCGACGCGCAAGGCGATGGGCCAGATCACCAGCGCGCTGATAGGAATCACGCTGGTGCTCACCGCGGTGTTCATCCCGATGGCGTTCTTCGGCGGCTCGGTGGGGACGATTTACCGGCAGTTCACGATGTCGATGGTGTCGTGCATGTTGTTCTCGGTGTTCCTCGCGCTTTCCCTAACTCCGGCGCTGTGCGGCTCGCTTCTCAAACAGGTGGACGCCGGCCACCATCACGCGAAGGGCGGGTTTTTCGGCGGCTTCAACCGCGCGTTCGACGCCTTCACCCGCCGCTATCAGGGCTGGGTCGGCGTGCTGGTGAAGCGCTGGTTCGCCGGCATCGCCGTCCTGGGGCTGGTGATGTTCCTGATGGTGGCGCTCTACAAGAAGATGCCGTCGTCCTTCCTTCCCGAGGAGGATCAGGGCTATTTCATCACGCTGATCTCGCTGCCGGTCGGAGCGACCGACGCGCGGACGGGCGAGGCGCTGAAAAAGGTGGAGGAGTATTTCTCCAAGCAGCCGGAGATCGACCACTACTTCACGGTCGCCGGATTCAGCTTCGCGGGCCGGGCGCAGAACTCGGCGCTCGCCTTCCTCCGCTTGAAGCCGTGGGAAGAGCGCGAGGGCAAGGAGCACCGCGTGCAGGCCGTGATCCAGCGGGCGATGATGGGGCTTGGCGGGATCAAGGACGCGATGGTTTTCCCGCTCAACCCGCCGGCCATTCCCGAGCTGGGAACCTCGTCCGGTTTCGATTTCTGGCTGCAGGACGTGGGCGGCGTGGGCCATGAGAAACTCAACGAGGCGCGCGGCCAACTGCTAGGCATGGCCGCGCAGAATCCCAAGCTCATGATGGTGCGGCCGCAGGGCCTCGCCGACGCCGCGCAGATGAAGATCGACCTCGACCAGGACAAGGCCGCCGCGCTCGGCGTTTCCCTGGCGGACATCAACACGACCATGCAGACCGCCTTCGGCTCGTCCTACGTGAACAACTTCGTCAACGGCCCGCGGGTGCAGCGGGTGATCGTGCAGCTCGACGCGCCGTTCCGGATGAAGCCCGAGGATCTGGGCAAGGTTTACGTCCGCAACAAGAGCGGCGGAATGGTGCCGCTGTCGTCGTTCACCACCACCCGCTGGACCTTCGGCTCGCCGCAGCTCCAACGCTATAACGGCATTCCCGCGATCAACATCGTCGGTTCCGCGGCCCCCGGCCTGAGCTCCGGCGACGCGATGCTGGAAATGGAAACCATGGCGGCGCAACTGCCCGCGGGGATCGGTTTCTCGTGGAGCGGCCAGTCGCTGGAAGAGCGGATTTCCGGCAACCAGGCGCCGATGCTTTACGGCGTTTCGATCCTGATCGTTTTCCTCTGCCTTGCAGCGCTTTACGAGAGCTGGTCGATCCCGGTGGCGGTCATCATGGTGGTGCCGCTAGGGATCATCGGCGCGCTCGCCGCCGTCTCGTTCCGCGACTTGCCGAACGACGTGTATTTCAAGGTCGGCCTGTTGACGACCGTCGGGCTCTCGACCAAGAACGCGATCCTGATCATCGAGTTTGCAATGGGCCTGCAGAGTCAGGGCAAGGGCCTGACCGAATCCATCCTCACTGCGGTGAAGCTGCGGCTGCGGCCCATTCTGATGACCTCGATGGCCTTCGTGCTCGGCGTGGTGCCGCTGGCTATCAGCACCGGCGCGGGTTCCGCCAGCCAGAACGCGATCGGCACCGGAGTCGCCGGCGGGATGATCTCGGGCACCTTCCTCGCGATTTTCCTGGTGCCGGTGTTCTTCGTGGTCGTCAGCAAAATCGTCGCCCGTTTCACCGGGAAGAAAGGAGAAATCCATCATGCGTAAGTCATTTGTTTCCATCCTCGCCGTGGCCTTGCTATCAGGCGCGTGCTCGCTCGTGCCGTCGCTCGATCCGGTGAAGTCGCCGGTCTCCGCGAAATTTCCGGGAAACACCGGCGGCGAGGTTTCCGCCGACATCGCCTGGCAGAAATTCTTCACCGACCCGCGCCTGCGGAAACTCGTCGAGGTGTCGCTGGCGAACAACCGCGACCTGCGGGTGGCGGCTTTGAACGTCGAGCAGTCCCGCGCGCAATACGCGATTTCGCGCAGCGAGCTGTTTCCGACGGTCAACGGCTTCGCCTCGGGCCAGCGCAAGCAGGGGCTCGGCAATCCCAGCTCCAGTGACTTGATGCGCACGGATTCGTATGAGGTTTCCGTCGGCTTGGTTTCCTACGAGCTCGATCTCTTCGGCCGGGTCCGCAGCCTGAACAGCGCGGCGTTGGAAAGCTACTTCGCCAGCGACGCGGCACGCGTCGGCGCGCAGATCTCGCTGGTGGCGGAGGTGGCGAACCAATACCTCGCCGAGCGCGCGCTGGACGAGCAGATCACGCTCGCCCAGCAGACCTTCGACGGGATGAACGCCGCCTACGACCTGATGAAGCAGCGCTTCGATACCGGCACGGTTTCCGAGCTCGATCTCAGTTCGATGGAAATCCAGCGGCAAACCGCGAAGGCGGATCTGGCGGCTTTCCGCCAGCGCAGCCGCGAGATCAACAACTCGCTGGTCTTCCTCGCCGGCGGCTCGCTGCCCGCCAGCCTGCCTAACGGCCGCTCGCTCGACCAGGTCGTCGTCGCCGAGGTGAAGGCCGGGGTTTCCTCCGACCTGCTGCGCCGCCGCCCGGATATCCGCGAGGCGGAACACCAGTTGCGCGCCGCGAACGCGAACATCGGAGCCGCCCGCGCCGCGTTTTTTCCCCGAGTCGCGCTCACGGCCAGCGGCGGCAGCTCCAGCCGCGAGCTGGCGGACCTATTCACCAACGGCACCGGCAGCTGGATGTTTTCGCCCAACGTGACGGTCCCGATTTTCACCGGCGGTCGCAACAAGGCGAACTTGGAAACCGCGGAGATCCGCAAGAACATCGAGATCGCCCGCTATGAGCGTTCCATCCAGACCGGCTTCCGCGAAGTGGCCGACAGCCTCGCCGCCCGCAGCGGACTGGCCGAGAGGATTTCGGCGACGGAAAGCCTGGTCGCCGCCCAACAGAAGCGCACGGACCTGGCGACCGCCCGCTATAACAAGGGCGTGGACAGTTATTTCGAAGTGCTCACCGCCACGCTCGATTTGTTCAACTCGCGCCAGACGCTCATCCGGCTGCGCCTCGCCCGCGAGATCAATTCCGTAAACCTTTACAAAGCGCTCGGCGGCGGCTGGTGATTCGGAATTGGGACGGCAAATGATCAAGCCGAGTCGCTGCCACTGTTATCGCATCGGTGCAGGCAGATGAAATGGCCCTGCAGCCGTCCTCACCGATAGATCACCACCAGGAACAACACCGCCTCATGCTTGCCGGTGTTGACGATGGTGTGCGGATCTGGCATTGTCAATCCACCGGAATCACATCCAGTATCCCGGAAGTCATGACGCTTTCCATCTTGCTCGACCACTTTGGCTTGAACGGCTCAATCTGCCCGCCTTCAGTTCCCCGGACACGATCTAACTGCGACCCGTCATGAAAGCACTCGTGAAAGCCAAAGCAGAACCCGGATTGTGGTTGCAGGATGTCCCCGAGCCTGCGGTGGGCATCAATGACGTGCTCATCAAGGTTCTTAAAACCGGCATCTGCGGCACCGACCTGCACATTTACAAATGGGATGCCTGGGCGCGGAAAACCATCCCCGTCCCGATGGTGGTCGGGCATGAGTTCGTAGGGGAAGTCGTGGTGGTGGGTTCCAACGTGAGCGATTTCCACCCGGGCGAAATCGTCAGCGCGGAAGGCCATGTGGTGTGCGGCCGCTGTCGCAACTGCCTTGCGGGCCGGCGGCATCTCTGCAAGGACACCGTTGGGATCGGCGTGAACCGCCCGGGCGCGTTCGCCGAGTTGGTCAGCGTGCCGATGACGAATGTCTGGCATCACTCGCCGGACGTGGATCTGGAAGTGGCTTCCATCTTCGACCCGCTTGGCAATGCCACCCACACCGCGCTCTCGTTTGATTTGCTAGGTGAGGATGTGCTTATCACCGGCGCGGGACCCATCGGCGTGATGGCGGTGGCGATCGCGAAACATGCCGGAGCCCGCCATGTGGTGATCACGGACGTCAACGACTACCGCCTGGATCTAGCGAAGTCGCTCGGGGCCGATGTGGCGCTCAATGTGACCAAGGGCAGCTTGGATGATGTGCGGAAGCAATTGCGCATCAAGGAGGGTTTCGACGTGGGGCTGGAAATGAGCGGCAACCCGGCCGCCTTCCGCGACATGATCGACGCCATGTGTCACGGCGGCAAGATCGCCATGCTCGGCATTCCCGCCGAGCCGATGGCGATCGATTGGAACAAGGTCATTTTCAACATGCTCACCATCAAGGGGATTTACGGCCGCGAAATGTATGAAACCTGGTACAAGATGAGTGTCATGTTGGACTGCGGGCTGAATATCAAACCGGTGATCACGCATCGCTTCGGTGCCGATGAATTTGAAAAAGGATTCGAAGTCATGCAAACGGGAATGAGCGGCAAGGTCGTTCTCGATTGGACCGTTTTCCATTAATCAATCATGAAGGCCTATACCTCATTCCAGACCCACCTGACCGCCCAGCTCGACGCCATCCGTGCCGCCGGGACTTACAAACGCGAGCGCACGCTCACCACTCCGCAAGGGGCGATGGTGGAAACCACGGATGGCAGGCCCGTGCTCAACATGTGTGCTAACAACTACCTCGGACTCGCGCAGGATCCACGGATCAAGCAGGCCGCGCATGACGCGCTGGACCAATGGGGATACGGCCTCGCCAGCGTTCGGTTTATTTGCGGGACCCAGCGGGTGCACAAGGATTTGGAGAATAGTCTGACCGATTTCCTCGGCACCGAAGACACCATCCTCTACGGATCTTGTTTCGATGCGAATGGCGGCCTGTTCGAAACCGTGTTAGGCCCGGAGGATGCCGTCATCAGCGACGAGCTCAACCACGCGTCGATCATCGACGGGGTGCGGCTGTGCAAGGCGCTGCGCTTCCGTTACAAGAACCGCGACATGGCCGATCTCGAGGCAAGGTTGATCGAAGCCGATGAACAGGGCGCGCGTTTCAAACTGATCGCCACCGACGGCGTGTTCTCAATGGACGGCTTCATCGCCCCGCTGCAGGCCATTTGTGATTTGGCGGACAAATACAACGCCTTGGTGATGGTGGATGATTCCCATGCCGTGGGCTTCATGGGCAAGCTAGGCCGCGGCACTCATGAACATTGCGGGGTGATGGGACGTATCGACATCATCACCGGCACGCTCGGCAAGGCGCTCGGTGGTGCCAGTGGCGGTTATACCAGTGGTCGGCGCGAAATCATTGATCTGCTGCGCCAGCGATCACGCCCGTATTTGTTCAGCAACACCCTCGCGCCGGTCATCGCGGGTGCCTCGCTGAAGGCGCTCGAACTGCTGAAGCAATCGACAGGCCTGCGCGATACTCTGGAGGCCAACACCCGCTGTTTTCGCCATGCAATGACGGAGGCCTGTTTCGACATCGCGCCGGGCGAGCATCCGATTGTCCCGGTCATGTTAGGAGATGCGGCGCTCGCCACCCGCTTCGCCGACGCCATGCTGGCCCGCGGAGTCTATGTGATTGGATTCAGCTATCCGGTCGTGCCGCAGGGCAAGGCGCGGATTCGCACCCAGATCAGCGCCGCCCATACGCGGGAAGATCTGGAACGCGCCGTCACCGCGTTTGTTGAGGTGAGGCGCGAACTCGGAATCCAATGAACAGGCTGCGGCGAGCACCCCGACCGTCGATTCCGTCCTGGCCGGGGCTCCTGCCGATCCCCGGTGGCACGGATGCTTTCTGAGAATGCGGTTGACTCCGGTATTTATCACAGGATAATCTTTGCGGGTTGCCACTTTCATGTCCTCCATCGCAGTTCCGAATCTTCGTGAAATTTCCGCCCTTTTCGACATCCGTGCCGACTTCGTCGATGGGATTCCCTATGGCTTGGGTCACATTAACGACACCTACTGCGCGAGTTTCGACCAGGCCGGCTTGCTGCGTGTCCGCTTCATCCTCCAGCGCATCAATACGAACGTTTTCAAGACACCGGTTGAGCTGATGGAGAACATCGCGCGGGTGACCCGTCACTCGCTGGAGCGGCTCCTCGAAGCGGGACATCCCGAAGCCCACCGCAGGACTCTCACGTGTATTCCAGCCGTCGATGGCAAGCCCTATGCGATCGATGCGCTCGGCAACTACTGGCGTGTCTATCCGTTCATCGAGCGCGCCACCGGTTATGATGAGATCGAGAGCAACGAGCAGGCGTTCCAGGCGGCCAAGGCTTTCGGAAATTTCCAGAAACTCGCCGCCGGCCTCGGGGGCGGGCGACTCCATGAAACGATCCCGAATTTCCACAACACTCCGAAGCGGCTTGAGGCGCTGAGGGCCTCGATCGAGGCGGATCCGCTGAACCGGGCGGCGGGTTTGAAAGCGGAAATCGACTTCGTCCTGTCCCGCGCCGCCGACTGCTCGCGCATCACCGATCTCATCGCCACAGGCGTCATTCCCGAGCGGGTGACGCACAACGACACCAAGCTGAACAACGTCCTGCTAGACGATGAGACGGCGGAAGGCGTTTGCGTGATCGATCTGGACACCACGATGCCCGGCTCGGCGCTCTACGACTTCGGCGACATGGTGCGCACCGCGACGCCCAGCACGCGGGAAGACTCGACCGATCTCGGGAAACTGGATTTACGCATCGATCGTTTCGAGGCGCTGGTCGGCGGCTACATGACTTCCGCAGGCTCATTCTTGAACGCCGCCGAGGTGGGAAATCTCGCGTTTTCCGGAAAGCTCCTCACCCTCGAATGCGGCATCCGTTTCCTGACCGATTTCTTGCTGGGCGACGTCTATTTCAAAATCAAACATCCGGACCACAACCTCGACCGCTGCCGCAACCAGTTCGCCTTTGTCGCCGCGATTGAAAAACGTCTTCCGGAAATGGAAAGAGTAGTGGCTTCCCATGCCGGTTGAACCCTCACACAATCGTTCATCCTCATGAAAATCCTCATCACCGGCGGCTCCGGCTTCATCGGCTCCCACATCGTGGAACTCTATCAGGACAAGGCGGAGGAAATCCGTGTCCTCGACAATCTCCGCACCGGCTACCGCCATAATTTGGACGGGCTCCGGCATACGTTTATCGAAGGCTCGATCACCGACCGGGAGTTGGTGAAAAAGTCCGTCGAAGGCGTGGACTATATCTTCCACCTTGCAGCGCTCGTCAGCGTGCCGGAGTCGATGGCGAAGCCTGGTGAGTGCGTGGACATCAATGTTCACGGCCTGCTCAACGTGCTGGAAGAAGCGTCGGCTGCCGGAGTGAAGAAACTCGTCTTCGCTTCTTCCGCCGCGATTTACGGCGACAATCCGACGGTGCCGAAGCTCGAATCCATGCTCCCCGAGCCGAAGAGCCCGTATGCGATCACCAAGCTCGACGGCGAATATTACCTCGGGATGTTCCAGAACGAGGGCAGGTTGGAAACCGCCGCCATCCGCTTCTTCAACGTCTTCGGTCCACGGCAGGATCCCAAGGGCGCCTATGCCGCCGCCGTGCCGATTTTCATCGAAAAGGCCGTGCGTGGCGAGGACATCACCATCTTCGGCGATGGCGGGCAGACGCGGGATTTCATCTACGTGCAAGACATCGCCGGGGCGCTCGCCTTCGCGGTGGAGACGCCCGGAGTCACCGGGGTTTTCAACGCGGGCTACGGTGGCCAGATCACCATCAACGACCTCGCTGACGGATTGATCGAAGCCGCGGGATCGGACTCCAGGATCATTCATGCCGCCGAGCGCGCCGGAGATGTCAGGCATTCCCGCGCCAGCGCGGACAAGCTCCGGGCCGCCGGGTGGATCCCGCGCCATAGCCTGGATGAGGGCCTGGCCCGCACGCTCGAATTTTTCAAAGCCATCAATCAATCGATTATCTAACCACAATTCCAACCAACATCAATCCATGACTCCAGAAGCATCCAATTTCACTCCCCGTCGCAACTTCATCAAGTCCATCGGCAGCCTCGCTGCGGGGCTCGCCGCGCTGCCGCCCTTCGCGCATGCCCAGACTGCCGCTCCTTCCCGCCTAACGGGTGCCAAATACATGGGCGACTTCGCCGCACCCAAGCTCGACAAGGTGAAAGTCGCGATCATCGGCGTCGGTGCCCGCGGGTCCGGCCACATTTCGCAGCTCGCCACCATCGAAGGCGTCGAAGTCGTCGGCATTTGCGATCTCAACGAAGGCCGTGCCAAGGGGGCCGAGAAAAACGTCAAGGGCAGGGGCCACAGCCCGAAGGTCTATTTCGGCGAAGAGAACGCGTGGCAGAAGATGCTCGCTGAAACCAAGCCCGACGCCGTGTTCATCGCCACTCCGTGGGAGCTCCACGCGCCACAGGCAATCGCTGCAATGAAGGCCGGCGCGCACGCCTTCGTCGAGATCCCGATCGCCCTCACCATCGAGGAGATGTGGAATATCGTGAACACCTCCGAAACCACTGGCCGCCACTGCATGCTGATGGAAAACGTCAACTACGGCCGCGAGGAATTGCTCTACCTCAACATGGTCCGCCAGGGTCTGATCGGCGAGTTGCTGCACGGCGAGGCGGCCTACATTCACGAGCTTCGCGGCCAGATGAACGGCGGCGATTCCACCGGATCTTGGCGCACGCTCCACTACGCGAAGCGCAACGGGAACCTCTACCCTTGCCACGGCCTCGGCCCGGTCGCTCAGTATATGAGCCTGGCCCGTGGCGACGACAACTTCCGCCGCCTGACATCCTTCTCCTCGCCTGCGAAAGGCCGCAAACTGTGGGCTGAGAAGTCGACCAATCTGACCAAGCCGGAGTTCAAGACGCTCGACTATCAGTGCGGCGACATCAACACGTCGATCATCAAGACCGCCCTCGGCCGCACGGTGATGGTGCAGTGGGATGAAACCTCGCCGCGCCCATATTCCCGCCACAACTTGATCCAAGGCACCAAGGGCACCCTCAAGGGTTTTCCTAACGGAATGACCATCGAAGGCATGACCAAGAGCTACCACGAGTGGACCAGCTCCGAGGAATTCGAAGCCATCGCGGCGAAATACGAGCATCCGCTTTTCAAGCGCATGGGAGAGCGCGCCAAGAAAATGGGCGGCCACGGCGGCATGGATTTCCTGATGTTGTTCCGCATCGTCGAGTGCCTCCGCAAAGGCGAGCCGCTCGACCAGAACGTCTATGAAGGCTGCTTCTGGTCTGCCGTCGCCCCACTCAGCGAAAAGTCGAACAAGGAAGACGGCATGCCGCAGGATTTTCCCGACTTCACCCGCGGCAACTGGAAGACTACCAAGCCTCTCGGCATCATCGCATGATTCCTTCCGAACGCTTCGATTCTTTCCGGGCTTCGGCCGCAGGCAGTGTCTATGGAAAACACTTGTCCGGCTTGCACTCGTTCCTGGAAAATTTCGCGGATCGGAACGGCTATCAAAGCCGCATGGCATACTATGGCAACCAGTGGGTGCGGGACACCGGGGGAAACTGGCATGAGCTGACCAAGGCCCGTTTCAGCGGCGACGACATCGCCCAGCGGCAATACCGCCTCGACTACGCGGGCGGCGCCAAAGGCGGTGCCTTCTTCATGCGCAACGGCGGGTTCTTCGCCGAAACCGTGAAGCTGGGAAGCTCGTTCGAGCGGGAATCGACGCCTGCGATACGGCCGGTCATCGATCTGGATGCCTTGGAGGCTGGCCGTGGCCGGTGAATCGACAGACTCATCTTCGGCCCTCCAGCTTGATGGCGAGGGTTGGGAGGAGGTGCGCGATCGGCTCCAACGGCTGCGCCGGGTGCATGATCACGCGATCTATAACCCTGTGCGTTTTTAAGGCAACCGCAGCACGGCGGTCGCGGTGGCGGGTAGGTCCAGACGTTCTTCCAGCGTCCGGCGGATGGCTGCCGTGGTGCGCGGGACTTTGGCGGCTAACAATTGCTTGCCGTTCACTTGGACCTCCACGGACTGGTCGAGGTCCAGCAGTTCATCGGACAGGCGCAATTCCATTCCTGCCGGCACATCGCCTTCCAGACGGATCGTCTGGCCGTCCACGGTGGCGACGATTTTTTGCCCTGCCTTCGTGGCGGTGGCATCGGGGATTTTCAGCCAGTAGAAACGATCGTGCGTCACGTCGTCCTGCTGCCAGACGACTTTTTTCGGCCATGGATTGCGGGAAAACCTCGCCATCCACGGCAAGGCTTCGGCGTCCCTGCGGTTCATCCAGTGGCCGGTGCCTTCGTAAATTCGGGATAGGTGGAGGTAGCCGCCGGGATCGGCTTTGGCCAGGGCCGCCAGTTCCGCGGTTTTGGCGATGGCGACTTTGTTGCGATCGTAGGCGGCGTCGTCCGCGCCCATGAAAAGGGCGAAGGGGAGGTTGCGCAGGCCTGACAGGCTGGCCTCGTTCGGGTGCCCGGCCATCATCGCGGCCGCCGCAAACCGGTCCGCCATCCGCGGGGCCAGCTGCCACACGCCGTCACCGCCGGCGGAGTAGCCCATGAGATAGATCTTGTCGGGATTGACGTTGCGAAGCGCGATGTGGCCCTCGATGAGGCGTTGAAACATCGGATCAATGTGGGATTCATGCCAAAGGTTCCAGGTATCCGCCGGCGCGCGCGGGGCGAGGTAGATGCCCTCCGTTGGTTGATAGAGATTGATTTGGTTTTTCCATTGCTGGTCGTTCACTGCGGTTGGCGCCCCGCCACCGCCATGCATGGAAATCCACAGGCTGTGCCCTCCCGCAGGTGCCTTGCCGAAGGCTTTTTCCTCCCAGCGCAGGCGTTTGTCCCCCAGTTGGATGGTCCGGGTTTCCATCCCGGCGCTGAGTTCGGCTCGCTTGGCGGCGAGGCGCTTTTCGAATTCAAGCTGCGTGACGCGTTGTGCGTCCTGCCGGGAAAGAGGATCCGCTGGCACCGTCTCAGCGGCCACGGCGGTGAGGTCGGCGCGGTGAACGTCGCGGGTCGATTCACCGTTCGTCGCGGTGAACGTCGCGGTTTCCCATGTTCCGCCATCGAGCTGGAAGCGCAGCCGGTAACGGGTGCCGGGCGTGACGGTGACGGACGGCATGTCGTTCAGATCCGCGGGGCCCGCCTTGGTTTCGAATCGATCGAGCACCTGGCCGTCTTCGCTGGTGAGGCAGCCGTTCGCGACGATCCGTTTGTCACCGATGCCGTCTTCAGAAAGGCGCACGCCCATCTTGGAAAGCGTTTGGCCCGAGTCCTTCCGCGCGTAGCGGTGCGTCACATTCACCGCCGCCACGTCCTTGCTCGATGGTGCCCAGACCAGTGGAAATGCCAGTCCGCCGCGCTTCCACGTGGTCGCGTAGATCGAATGTGCCGGCACATCCGCCTTGGCCTGCGCCGCGTCTCCGGTGAACCACCCGCGGTCGAGTCCCTCCTTGTCGAACTCGTCCGCGCCGGTGAAATGCCAGCCGCCATCCCAAATTTCGACCCAGGTGTGATTGCCGCGTCCGTTCGCCCACAGCGGTGTGCCCGCCGCGCGGGCCGGGATGCCGACCGCGCGGCAGGCGTCCACCAGGATGATCGCGAGTCCGGTGCAACTGGCCATGCCGATTTTGCGGGACTCGCCGGGACTCTGGTTCGGGCGCTTGCGGCCGGTGTTGTAGTGGACGTTGATGCGCTTGAAAAACTCACGATTGAGAGCTTGTGCGGCTTCGGTCGCGGTCGTCGCACCCTTCACGATGGGGCGGGCGATTTCCAGAAATTCCGCCCGCCACGCTTCACGCGGCTCGTCGAAAACGGCGTAGGGCAGCACGTCGTTGAGATAGATTTCCTCCGGGACCTGCCCCGCCCATGGAAACCCGGCGCGGGCCTGGCGGGCGAGGTCGAGATTCCCCATCAGAAACCCGCTCGTCAGTCCCAGCTTGTCGTTTTCCGGCATGTGCTCGACTAGGAACCTCGCGGCATTTTCGCCCTCCGCACCGTATTTCGATTTTGCCTCGTTGATGAAGCCGTCCTGTGGAGCGGCCAGGGTGGTCGCCGCGAGGGCGAGCCATGGGAGAATGAATTTCATAGGTTTCAGCGGCTCTTGTCGCGGACTCGTTCCAGCAGCGCGGGATCCGCCTCCAGCGCGTCCGCCACCGCGCGGATGACTCCGAGCGTGGGGCGCGAGACGTGGTGCTCCATGCCCTCGACGTCCTTGTAAATGGTTTCCTCGTCGATGCCGAAGAGGCGGAGGAAACGGGTGAGCGTCTCGTGGCGCTCGATGATGGCGAGGGCGATGCGGTGGCCTTCCTCGGTGAGGACGGTGCCGCGGTATTTCTCGTGGTTGACAAGGCCTTCCGCGTCGAGGCGCTGGAGCATGTTGGTGACGCTGGCTTGGGAAATGCCGAGGTTTTTCGAGATGTCCACGGCGCGGGCGTAGCCTTTCGCCTCGATCAGATGGAGGATCTGTTCGAGGTAGTCGTCCATGGCGGTCGAGCCGCTGGTGCGCCGGGGTGGTAACGTCATGAGAGGAGGAAACTAACGAACGAATTCCGGGAGGGAAAGCACGGTTTTTTCGTAAAGCCCGGCGTTGGTCGCTTGGAACTCGGCTTTGAGCCGGACGCGCAGTTTCGAGAGATCGACCAGCCGCCAGCCGGTGAAGGTCCAGAGCGGTTCCTTGCCATCGTGCTCGATGCCGACGAGCAGGTGCACGGCGTCGTCGGTGATCTTGAGGGTTTCGATTTTCGGTTCGAAGTAGAAGCTGCGGAAGGTGCTTTCGGTTGAGCCTTGTTCGACGAGTTTCGGATCCAGATAGAAGATGAGTTTGGATTCCAGATCGACGATGCGGAGGTCCGGATAGCCGGCGCGCTGGTGCCCGCCCGCGCGGGTCGGGGGGACATCGCATTTCAATCCGGGAATCGAGGTGAGGTGCTTGTGGATGGCGTCTTCGAAGAATTTCGACGCCTCGTTGATCCGGCGGAGTTGGCGGACGGGGGAGTCGGGCTGGTTGAGCTCGGCGAGGGTGGCGGTCAGGGCCCGGGCGAGGGCGGCGGTGACGCGCTGGTGCGCGGGGCTGTCATCAAGCGGCAGGACATTTTTCCCGGAGCAGGCCTCGGCGACGGTGGCGAAGGAGAAGCTGCGTTCGGATAGGTTTTCGCCGAGCAGCGAGCGGACGAGTGCGGCGTCCGCATCCGGTTCTTTCGCGGAAAGGAGGCTGGTGACTGCCGCGAGGGCGATGAGATGGAGAAAGGGTTTCATGGCGCGAGTCAGGGTCTGCGGGTTTTGTGCCAGGCCGAGGTGTCGGGCTGGAGCAGCGCGGCGACGGGATGATCCGCGAGGGCGTGGGTTTCCACCAGATGGGCGAGCAGGACGAGCGAGGCGACCGAGTCGAAAAGCGCGTCGTGCCAAGACTTCGCGGGGACCAGCGCCTGGATGGTTTCGGTGAGCCCGTAAGCGACGCAGAGCGCGCCGAGCGAGTGGTCCGGCAGCTCCGGCCAGGCGGCGCGGGCGAGCAGCAGCGTGTCGATCCACGGCCCGAAGCCATGGCCGGGGAAGGCGCGGAGGAAGCGTTTTTCGGTGCCTTTGCCATGGGCGACGACGACAGCGCCGGCGAGACGGCGTTTGAATTCCGGCCACAGCAACAGGAGGGAAGGGGCGTCGGCCAGGTCTTCCGGGCCGATGCCGTGGACTTTCCGCGCGGCCCATTGGATCGGCTGGTCGGTGAACAGGTAGGAAACGAAAGCATCGGAGTGCCCGGTTTCCGCGGACCAACTGGCGAGACCGACTTGCACCGGGCTGTCGGTTTTTCCCCGCGAAGCGCCGGCCGATTCGAAATCGATGGCGGTGAAACGGCTGTGGCGGACGAGTGGCATGCAGGAGGAATTTCGCCCGAAGGCGAGGATCAAGCAAGCTCCGCGCGTGCGGATGGGAGTTTGACAGCGGGAGCCATGTGCGTCAAAAGTGTCAACAATGAGAACGGCGACGAAACGGGAAGCCCAGCATCACTTGTCGAAGTTGATGGCGGAGGTGGAGAAGGGTGAGGAAATCATCCTGACCAAGCGCGGCAAGCAGGTGGGCAAACTGGTGCCGATGGAGAAGCCGGTGAATCCGTTGGAGCGCAAAGTGGATTGGGCGGATTGGGCGGAGGAGCAGCGGGAGTGGCTGGCTAGCGGTCCTGTTTTGGATTACAACCCGGTGCTTGCAGAGCGCGAAAGTTACGAACGCTGAAGCATGCCGATGATCTACGTGGACCCGAGCGTTTTGGTGGGCAGCCTCATTCAGGATGCGAATACCGAGCGGGGAATGAAGTTGCTGGGTTCCGCAAAGAGGCCTTTCGTCCTCACGGAGTTGGTGAATCTGGAAATCCTCAACGCGCTGGAACTTGCCGAATTCCGGCAGCCTGCACAATCCGTAACCGTGGTTCGGGCGCGAACCCGCTTCAAAGACCTGTTGGCGGAGGCGGTGGGGCTGCGGATCAATCCTTGAGCAAACGGGTTCTTTCTCTTCTTTGATCCTTTGAATGTAGCGGCGACCGGTGATCGCCGCCACGCTCCGCCTCAAATTCGCGGTCGGAAAGGATTGCCGCGCAATAGCACGCGCGTTTTCTGCTTTGCGATCCGCCAATAAACCGGGAGGCTGGCGGAGATGGTTTTTCACGGGATGTTTCTGGCGAGCGGAGTGGCGAATATCTCGCCGCTGTTCGCCTTGTTGACCTTGGTGCTGGCGCTGGCGGTTTTGATTTCACTGGTGCTGGTGAAGTTCAAACAAAGCCTGCTGGTGGGGTATGTGCTGAGCGGGGTGCTGATCGGGAATTTCGGGCTGCTGTGGGCGACCGGCTTGGACAAGGACGATCCGGTGATCACCAATTTCGCGGAAATCGGGGTGGTGCTGCTGATGTTCACGCTGGGCATCGAGTTCTCGCTCAGCGAGCTCAAGCACTTGTGGCGGACGGCGCTGATCGGCGGCGGCTTGCAGGTGGGCGTCACGGCGGGGATCGTCGGCTTGCTGGCGCGGGCCTGGGGATTTCCGGTGGCGGACAGCATCGTGCTGGGGGTGGCGGTGGCGCTGAGCTCCACGGCGGTGGCGATGATGTCGTTCCAGGATCTCGGGCAGACTAACAATCCTGGGGCGCGGGCGAGCCTGGGCATCGCGCTGTTCCAGGACATTCTGGTGATCGTGTTCTTCCTGGTGATGCCGGCGCTTTATGGCAAGGGCGAGGGCTCGGTAACCGGGCAGATCGGCGAGGCGTTGATGAAGGGCGGGGTGTTTCTGGCGGGTGCCTGGCTGCTCGGCCGCTACGGGCTCACGCCGCTGCTCAACGCGGTGGCGCGCACCCGCAGCCGCGAGTTGTTCACGCTGACGGTCATCGGGCTTTGCGCCGGGGTGGCCTTCGCCGGGGGCGCGCTGAACCTGTCGCTCGCGCTCGGGGCCTTCGCGGCCGGCTTGGTGGTGAGCGAGTCGATTTACAGCCACCGGATTCTATCCGACATCCTGCCGTTCAAGGATTTGTTCCTGGCGATTTTCTTCATCTCGGTGGGCTTGCTCATCGACGTCTCGGTGATCGTCTCGGACTGGCACCGGGTGCTGCTAGGCAGTGGGGTCATTCTGGTGCTGAAGGGCGGGATCGTCTTTTCGGTGTTGAAATGGATCAAGCTGCCGGGGCGTCCGTCGCTGCTCGCGGCGGGCAGTTTGGCCAGCACCGGGGAGTTCTCGCTCGTCCTCATCGGCAAGGCCGGCGGCTACCGGCCGCTGGATCCGGTCGTCGAGCAGATGTTGCTGGTCTGCACGGCGGTGACGATGGCGGCGGTCCCGTCGTTGATGCGGGCTTCCCGTCCGCTCGGGAAATGGCTGGAAATGAAGGGCGTTTTCGGTGCTCACAAGATCTCACCCTCGTCGATGACGCCGGTCAAAGCCATCAAGGAGATTTCCGACCACGCGATCATCTGCGGTTACGGCCCGGTGGGGAAATCCCTCAACGCCGCCCTCAAACGCTGCGGCGTGAAGACGCTGGTGATGGAGCTGAATTCCGACACGGTCCGCGCCTTGAAAAAGGAGGGCCAGCCGGTGCTTTTCGCCGATGCGACCCACGCCGAGGCGCTCGATCTCGCGGGCATCGAGCGCGCGCGTCTGGTGGCCTTCACCTTTCCAGCGGTGAACGCGACTTGCATCGCCGTGCCGCTCGTCCGCCAGCGAAACAGCGGCATCTGTATTTTCGGCCGCGCGAAATACCATGCCGAAGTCACGCGGCTCCGGGAGATGGGAGTCCAGGTCATCCACGACGAGCACGAGAGCGCCGTGGCGATGGTGCGCGCGGCGGTTTCCTCCTACGAGCGCGTGGACATCGATCCGGAGCAAATCGTCGGCGACACGATGGAGGATGGCTGAGAATGTGTCCCGGCTGTCTCAGCCGGGAGCGGACGGCTCAAGCCCCAGCCATCCCCGGATTGAAAGGCTGCGGCGCGGGTTTGTCCTTTTTCAAGAGCGCCTTCCGCATCTTCGCCAGCGCCGAGTTTTGCAACTGGCGGATCCGCTCGCGGGAGACACCGAATTCGCGGCCGACGTCTTCCAACAGCATCGGCTTGAGGCCGTTGAGGCCGAAGCGCTCGTCGATGATCCGGCGCTCGCGCTCGTTGAGGAGGGAAAGCAGCCCGCCGATCTCGGCGTGGAGATTCTTATCGACGAGCAGTTCGAGCGGATCGGAGGCGGACTCGTCGCTGATGATTTCGCCGTATTCGGTGGCTTCGCCCTCGTTGATCGGCGCGTCGAGCGAGGCCGGGCGTTGCGCGGCTTGCTTGAGCATCGCGATCTTCTGGCGGGGCAGGCCGAGCTCGGAGGCGAGCTCTTCGTCGGTCGGTTCGCGGCCGAGGGATTCGGCGAGGGTGGAGGAAATCCGGCGCATGCGGGCGATTTTGTCCACCATGTGGATCGGCAGGCGGATCGTCTTGGATTGGTTGGCGAGCGCGCGCTTGATCGACTGCTTGATCCACCAGGCGCCGTAGGTCGAGAGTTTGCCGCCTTTTTCCGGGTCGAAGCGCTCGACGGCGTTCATCAGGCCGATGTTGCCCTCGGAAACGAGGTCGCTGAGAGACATGCCGTAGCCGGAATAATCGTGGGCGATCTTCACCACCAGCCGGAGATTCGCCTTGATCATGTGGGTGCGGGCTTCGTCGTCACCCATCTTGATCCGCTCGGCGAGGGCGTTTTCCTCCTCGACGGTGAGGAGAGGGGTCTTGGAAATTTCCCGCAAATAGAGTTTCATGCTGCTGTCGGAGTCGTAGGCCATGGTGATGAGTCGGTGAAAGCTTGTTATCTTTAGAGCCGGTTTGCTGCCGCGCACGGATTTTGATGAAAAAACGTAACTTTTTCCGCCAGCGCGCGGACCATGGGGAAATCCCGGCCGGAACGCCAGCTTTGAATGATGTTCCGGCGCTTGCACGGGCCGGATGGATGGCACAACCTGCGGCATGAGCGACGTGATGATCCAAACGACAGACCTCCACCGCAGCTACCGGATCGGGCGGAAATCCATCGAGGTGCTGCACGGGATCGACCTGCAAATCCGCCGCGGCGAGAAGGTTTTCCTTTGCGGCCCCAGCGGCGCGGGCAAGACGACGCTGCTCTACACGCTCGCCGGGCTCGAGCACCCGGAAAAAGGCACGGTCCACATCGACGGCACCGACATCTACGGCCTCGGCCGCCGCGCGCAGGCGAATTTCCGCAACCAGCGGATCGGCTACGTTTTCCAAAATTACCACCTGCTGCCCGAGCTCACCGCGCTGGAGAACGTCGCCGTGCCCGGCGCGATTTCCGGCAAGGACAGCACCGAGTTGGCGCTCAAGGCGCTGGCGCGCGTGGGCCTCGCGGACCGGACGGACCATCTGCCGGCCGAGCTTTCCGGCGGCGAACAGCAGCGCGTCGCCATCGCCCGCGCCATCGTCAACCAGCCGAAAGTCCTCTTCGCCGACGAGCCGACGGGCAATCTCGATTCCCGCAACAGCGCGGAAATCATGGGCATCCTGCTCGACCTCGCCAGCGAGCACGGCGTCACGCTCGTCGTCGTCACCCACGACCAGAATCTCGCGCAAATCGGCGACCGCACGCTCATCATCAAGGACGGGGCGATTAACGAACCGGCTGCCGTGTAGGAGGCTGTGGATGGCTCCCGTGAAGAGGGCCGTGGCGGCGCCCGGGGTTAGCCGCCCCGCCCCG